>JAZUOA010000171.1:0-18668 GCA_045604445.1 Acutalibacteraceae bacterium | reverse complement strand
AATAATCCTCCGATAAAATCCATATTGAAATTATAATATCACAATTAAACCATTATTTCAACATTTTCAGCAAAAAACTCCCATTGTCGGAAATGTTGAAAATATAATTATATATTTATATAAATAATAAGAATTAGTCTTGAAAAACACAGCTGGCTATGGTATGATATTATCAATTATGGGTGATTGTTTGCTTGTTGCAAATTTGCCGTTAAAGGAGGCTGTTTTATGGCTCTAATTAAGAAGGAAGCTTATTACAATTCTTCAACAGGTGTTAATAAAATTCGAACTTTAATATGGTTTGATGATGATGTTACACCCGTTGCTGTTTTTCAGATTGCTCACGGTGTTTCTGAGCATATCGGCAGATATGATGACTTTGCCCGTTTTCTTGCTTCGAAAGGTTTTATCGTTTGCGGTAACGACCATATTGGCCACGGCAAATCTGTTGAATGCGATGATGACTTGGGATTTACAGCTGAGAAGGAAGGTTATCGCCGTTTTGTTGATGATATGCATATCCTTTATTCAATAATGCATAAGCGTTATCCTGAGTTGCCGTATTTCCTTTTCGGTCACAGTATGGGTTCTCTTTGTGCCAGGGTTTATGCCAGCACTTTCGGCACTGAGCTCTCCGGTCTGATTCTTTGCGGAACTGCACAAATGCCATCCGGTCTTGATTTTTCAATTAACACTCTTGATAAATTAGTTGAAAAGTTTGGTGCAAGAACAGTTAATCATACTGTTGCAGGGCTTTTGAACAAAGCGTCATCGCTTATGATTTCCGACAAAACATCTGATTTGGATTGGCTTAGTGTTAACAGAGAGAATGTTAAGGCTTATGCTGAGGATCCGCTCTGCGGTATAGAGCTTTCTCTTGCCGGTGTTAGAGATTTAGCTGCAATCGGTATTTTAGCAAGTGATTCATTATGGCCTGCTACTATTCCGACTGATTTACCAATAATGATTATTGCAGGTGCTATGGATCCTGTTGGTTTCAATGGTAAGGGTCCTGTTGCTTGTGCTGATGCGCTTACAGAAAGCGGTCACGACCCTCTTGTTATTCTTTATCCCGGTTGTCGTCATGAAATTCTTAATGAGGATTGCAAAGAGAAAATTTATTTCGATATCCTAGGTTGGCTTGATGGTATTATTTCATAAAAGGTGAAAATTTTGCAGAAAAATGTTTTTGTTCCCGAGCAGGAGCTTGAAATTCAGAAAGAATATTCAAAAAAGGTTGCAACTGTTTTAACCTCAAGGTTTCCGGTTGAACCACCTAAAGCCTTTGTTCACACATATGGTTGCCAAGGTAATGTAGCAGATAGCGAGCATATAAAGGGCTTACTTATTGAAATGGGCTATTCGCTTTGTGACGATATAGAAGAGGCGAATTTTATACTTTACAATACTTGCGCAATCCGCGAGCATGCGGAAGATAGAGTTTTTGGTAACGTTGGTGCATTAAAGCGTTTAAAAAAATCAAATCCTGATTTAATTATTGCTCTTTGCGGTTGTATGATGCAACAGTCGCATATTTCTGAGAAAATTAAAAAGAGTTATCCGTTTGTTAATCTTGTTTTTGGTACGCATGTTCTTCATAAATTACCCGAACTTGTTTCAAAGGTGCTTTGTACAGGAAAAAGAGTCTTTTCTGTACAAGAGAGCGAGGGTGTAATTGCTGAGGGATTGCCATCTTCTCGTGATAGCGGTGAAAATGCATGGCTTCCTATAATGTATGGCTGCAACAATTTTTGCTCTTATTGCATAGTTCCTTATGTCAGAGGCAGAGAGCGTAGCCGTGAACCTGCAATAATTATAAATGAAGCTAAAGCTTTAATTGCCGATGGATATCAAAAAATCACACTTTTAGGTCAGAATGTTAATTCATATGGCAAAGGGTGCGATTTCAACTATAACTTCGCAAAACTTATAAAAGAGATTGATCAAATAGAAGGGGAATTTACTTTTGATTTTATGACATCTCATCCCAGAGATTGCAGTTTTGAGTTAATAGATGCTCTTGCTGAGAGCAAACATTTTTGCGGTCATCTTCATTTACCTGTTCAATCGGGTAATAACAGAATTTTAAAAGAGATGAACCGCCATTATACACGCGAGCATTATTTAGAGCTTATTAGATACGCTAAAGAAAGAATAAAAAATGTTGATATTACTACCGATATCATTGTAGGCTTCCCGGGGGAAACCTATGAAGAATTTCTTGATACAGTTTCATTAATCAGAGAAGTTCGATATGGCTCTATGTTTACATTTATTTATTCAGCCCGTAAGGGTACTCCTGCCGCTGAGCTTCCTGACCCTGTTTCTAAAAAAGAAAAAACAGCGTGGTTTATGGAGCTTTTGAAAGTTCAAGAGGAAATTGCCGCAGGTAACTAAATTCAGTTTATAAATTTTTTTATAAAAATAAATTCAAAGGAGAACACAAAAATGTCAGTAATTGAAATCACAAGGCAGCTTGGTGCTGCAATTCAGCAGGATGAACGCTATAAGGCTTATGAGGAAGCTCGCAAAGCTAATGAGGCAGACGATGCACTTAATGAGCTTATCGGCAAAATTAACCTTCTTCAGCTTAATTACCAGAATGAAGCTGCTAAGGGTGAAGAAGCAGATTCTGCTAAAATGGAAACTTATGCTAAAGAATTTGAAGAGCTTTACCGTGAGATAATGCTTAACGGCAATATGGTTAAATTCGAGGCTGCAAAAACAGCAGTTGATGATATGATGAACGAAATTATGGGTATTCTCGCATGTTGTGTTGATGGTCAAGACCCTGCAACCTGCACTCCCGAGCATCATTGCAACGGTAGTTGCGACAGCTGCGGTGGTTGCCACTAATTTTTGAAAAAATTTTTTTAACTGAGGTAAGAAATGGCTAAACTTTCTCCTATGATGGAGCAATACTTTGAGATAAAAAAGAATTATTCCGATACCTTGCTTTTCTTTCGTTTAGGCGATTTTTATGAAATGTTTTTTGAAGATGCAAAGATAGCATCAAAAGAGCTCGAATTGGTTTTAACCGGTAGAGATTGCGGTCAGGAGGAAAGAGCACCGATGTGCGGTGTGCCTTTCCATAGTGCCGATTCCTATATTGCAAAACTTGTTTCGAGAGGTTATAAGGTCGCTATTTGCGAGCAGGTAGAAGACCCTGCAGAGGCAAAAGGAATTGTTAAACGCGATGTTGTGCGCATTGTGACTCCCGGAACTGTTATTGAAAGCAATATGCTTGATGAGAGTAAAAATAATTACCTTGCTTCTGTTTTTCTTTCTGATAAGGGGTGCGGACTTGCTTTTGTTGATGTTTCAACCGGTGAAGTCCATCTTGATTCTTTTTCCGAAAATGATTCAACTCAAAGAATACTCAACCAATTAGGTTGCTATTCACCGAGTGAAATTATTATAAACAAATATGCTGCCTCAGTTAAATCTGTTATTTCTTTTATTAAGGACAGGCTTTCTGTTGATTTTCAGGTTGTTAATGATAGCGACTACTCAGAAAGCGACCTTGAAGCGCTTATAAAAGAGCATATTCCCGAAGCAAATAACAATTTTAAACGATTTTCGGATAACAAAAGTTTGTTATTTGCTTTCGGTATTGCCTTGAACTACCTTAAAGGTGTTCAAAAAACAAATCTTGAAAACATCAATGAAGTTGATTTTTACAATGAAGAAAGTTTTCTTGCGTTAGATTTGATTGCAAGAAGAAATCTTGAACTTACAGAAACTCAATTAAGGCGCGAAAAGAAGGGGAGTCTTCTTTGGGTTTTGGACCATACCAAAACTGCTATGGGTAAGCGCCTTTTAAGAAATTGGGTTGAACAACCCCTTATAAATTATAATGCAATTATTCAAAGGCAAAATGCAGTTGAAGAATTAACTTGTGACACAATTCTTCTCGATTCTGTTATGGAATACCTTTCTGATATGTTTGACATAGAAAGAATTATGACGAGAATTGTATATGGCACTGCAAACGCAAAGGAGTTAAAAACCTTAAGTCAGACAATTGATAAGCTTTATGATATAAAAAGCTCACTTTCATCAGTTAAATCAAAAATGCTGGTTTCGGTTTTTAATGAAATTGATTTGCTTGAGGACGTTAATTCTCTTATCAAAAATTCTATTACAGATGAACCACCTTTAACAGTCAGAGAAGGCGGAATGATTAGAGCCGGTTATAATGAAGAGCTTGATTCTCTTCATGATATTCTCAATAATGGCAAAGGATTTCTTGCTAAAATTGAGCAGGAGGAAAGAGAAAAAACCGGAATAAATAAACTGAAAATAGGTTATAACCGTGTTTTTGGTTACTATATTGAGGTTACAAATTCTTTTAAAGATCTTGTGCCTGAAACTTACATTAGAAAACAAACACTAACTAATTGTGAAAGATATATTACTCAGGAACTTAAGGAACTTGAATCAAAGGTTCTTGGCGCTCAGGAGAGAATAGTTCGCCTTGAATTTGAATTGTTCTCAGCAATAAGAAATACTATTGCTAACCAATTGGAGCGCGTAAGAACAACTGCAAGGGCAATTGCAAGGCTTGATAGCCTTTGTTCGTTAGCCTTTACTGCGGTTAATAATAATTATACAAGGCCGATTGTTGATAATTCAGATGAAATTATTATCAAAGATGGTAGGCATCCTGTTGTTGAACTTATGTTAGGGGGTTCTCCTTTTGTTCCCAACGATACAATGCTTGATTGCAGAGAAAACAGAATTGCTATGATTACGGGTCCCAATATGGCAGGTAAATCTACATATATGCGCCAGGTAGCAGTTATAACCCTTATGGCTCAAATCGGTAGCTTTATTCCTGCTTCAAGCGCCAAAATCGGTATTGTTGACAGAATTTTTACCAGAGTAGGTGCTTCCGACGACCTTTCTGCCGGTCAATCAACCTTTATGCTTGAAATGACTGAGGTTGCAGATATACTTAAAAATGCTACATCAAAAAGCCTTATTGTTTTTGATGAAATAGGTAGGGGAACTTCTACTTATGATGGTATGAGCATTGCAAGAGCAGTGCTTGAATATACGGCTGATAAAAAGAAAATTGGTGCAAAAACCTTATTTGCAACCCATTATCACGAATTAACCGAACTTGAAAAAATGGTTGATGGTGTTAAAAACTTTAATACTTCTGTAAAAAAACGCGGTGATGATATTACATTCCTTCGCAGAATTGTTAAAGGCCCGGCAGATGGCAGCTATGGTGTTGAGGTTGCAAAGCTTGCAGGTGTACCCAAAGCCGTCGTTGAAAACGCAAAGAAGATTTTAAATACCTTAGAGGCGCAGGAACGAGTTTCTCTTACTTCAGAAGTGACCGAGATTGAGCAGGATGATGAAATGCAACTGTCATTTACATCCGGCGGCACAGCTTCTATAGTTGAAAGATTGAGAAATATTGATGTTAATACGTTAACGCCGATTGAGGCAATGACTGTTCTTTTTGAGCTTCAGAAGGAAGCAGAGAATATTTAAATTTGAAAGGAGGGTGTACAATGCCTCGTATAAATGTTTTACCTAAAAATATCGCAGATTTAATAGCTGCAGGTGAGGTTGTTGAACGCCCTTCATCAGTTATTAAAGAGTTCGTTGAAAACTCTCTTGATGCAGGTGCTAAAAATATTACTGTTGAAATAATGAATGGCGGTAAGACCTATATGCGCGTAACCGATAACGGTTGCGGAATTGACAGAGATGATGTTCCTAAGGCTTTTATCAGCCACGCAACAAGTAAAATTTCTTCAGTTGAGGATTTAGATGCAATTGCAACTCTTGGGTTCAGAGGAGAAGCGTTGGCTTCTGTTTGCGCTGTTTCAAAGGTTGAGATGTTAACTGCAACCGAAAGCGGAGAAAACGGTACTCGCTATATTATTGAAGGCGGCGAAGAGGTTTTTTATGATGATGCCGGTTGCCCTGTTGGCACAACTATAGTTGTCAGAGATTTGTTTTATAATATCCCTGCTCGAATGAAATTCTTGAAAAAAGATGTTCAGGAGGGTAATAATATCGCAACTGTTCTTGAAAGAATAGCACTTTCCAATCCTCAGGTTTCTTTCAGATTTATTAGGGATGGTAAGGTTCAGTTTTCAACTCCCGGTGATGGTGAATTGAAATCTGCTATTTATGCTGTTTTTGGTAAAGATTTTACCGATAGCCTTATTCCCGTTCAAAATGAGCTTAATGGTATTAAGGTTAATGGATTTATTACTAAACCAACATCCTGTAAAAGTAATCGAACAATGCAAATCTTTTTTGTTAATAAAAGGTTTGTTAAAAGCGTTGTGTTTTTAAGTGCACTCGAGGCTGCGTATAAAAACTCAATAATGGTTGGTAAATACCCTGCCTGCGTTCTTTTTGTAGATATGCCTTACGAGGCTGTTGATGTAAATGTTCATCCTGCTAAAACCGAGGTTAGATTTTTTGAAGAGAAAAAAGTTTTTGATTGCGTTCATTACGGAGCTTTAAGCGCCTTGCAAAATGACAAATCAAGGGTGAAAGCGGTTATTTCTGAAGCAAAGTTTTTTACGAAACCTGCTGAAAAGGGTGAACAGTTGAAAATAGCAGATGTTACGCGAACTGTTGCTTCTACATCTTTTGATGGTGCAGGTCAGAAACGCTCTCATAATGAAGTTCAACAATCGTTTGTTGTGAAAGAATATGGTTCATCTGTTACCGGTAAAACTAATGAGCTTCATTCTTCATTTGGGGAAGATTCTAAAAAATTGGATTTAATTGAAGGCGAATATTTAACCCCGAAAACATCGGTATTGCAAGTGGGTACTAACATTAAAAGTACTCAAGTTGTTTCTGAAGAAATTGTTGGAGTAGAATTTTCTGATTCGGATTCTTCTGATAAGATTGGAACAATAACAACGGCGAAAGAGGATTTCAATTCAGAAAAAGATGAAATTCCCGATAGTACCCAAGCTGAAATAAATGTGTCTTCAAAGGTGGATTTTAAATACATTGGTGAAGTTTTTAACACATATTTAATTGCAGAATTAGAGGGCAAGCTTGTTCTTATAGATAAACATGCTGCTCACGAAAGAATTTTATTTGAGAAATTTAAAAGCGAAAGCAACACTCAATCTCAAATATTGCTTCAACCTGTTACTGTTGATTTGTCAACAGACGAATATGCCGCAGTTTTAGATGAAGAAAATGCTGTTCTTTTAGAAGATGCAGGTTATGATATTTCTGATTTTGGTAATAGATGCATTAAGGTTAGCGCATGTCCACCTGAGCTAATAGGTGATGATATAGCAGGCGCGGTGACTGAAATAGCAGGTTATCTTGCTAATAATATTAAAACGCTTTTACCTGAAAAGCTTGATTGGGTTTATCATTCAATGGCTTGCCGGGCTGCTATAAAAGCAGGTAATTTTACTTCATCATTTGAGGCTGAAAAGTTTGTTGAACTTTTGCTTTCAAGGGATGATATTCGCTACTGTCCTCACGGTAGACCGGTTTTAATCGAGTTAACTCGAAAAGAACTTGAAAAACAGTTTAAAAGAATTGTTTAGGTGATTATTTTGAAAAAAAAAGCTGTGGTTGTTGTTGGCGCTACCGCCTCGGGCAAAACTGCTTTAGGTATTCATATAGCTAAAAAATTCGGTGGCGAAGTAATTTCTGCCGATTCAATGCAAATTTATAAAAATCTTTCTGTTTCAACAGCTAAACCTACTATTGAAGAAATGTGCGGTGTAAAGCATCATTTAATCGATTTTTTAGATGTTAATGAAAAATATAGTGTTTCCTCATATTGCAAAGATGCAAGGCTTGTTTTTGATGAATTGACCGAAAAAAATATTCTTCCTGTTATTGTTGGCGGTACCGGTTTATATATAGATTCTTTTTTAAGTAATACCCATTTTTTTGAAAGTGCATCTTCTGATAAGGTTAAAACTCAACTTAAAGAAGAGCTGTCTGAAAAAGGTGTACAAGCAATGTATGAAGAGCTTTTAAAAATAGATCCTGTTGCTTGTGAAAAAATCCATCCTAATAACACTGTTAGGGTTTTAAGAGCTCTTGAGGTATATAGAACAACAGGAAAAACAATTACTGAACAAACAATTGAATCACATAATATTGAACCTGATATTGAACCGTTGTATATAGGTATTTCTTATTATGATAGAGCAAATCTTTATGCACGCATCAATAAAAGAGTTGATATTATGCTTGAAAACGGTTTGCTTGATGAGGCGAAGGATTTTTTTGCAGCTAACCCTTCACAAACAGCAGTAAATTCAATAGGCTGCAAAGAAATAAAACCATATTTAGATGGTACTGATTCTTTGTCAAATTGCGTTGAAAATTTGAAAAAAGAAACAAGAAGATATGCAAAAAGACAAATAACGTGGTTTAAACGCAATGAGAAAATAAATTGGTTTTATGCTGATAAAATGAATTCTGATGAACTATTTGCATCAGTAGATAATCTTATAAATGAGTATTTAGGCGGTGATTAACTTGGCAAAACAAAAAGCTTCCAATATCAAATTTATGAAAATTGCCGCTATGGTTTTATCGGTTGTTTTGGTATTGTATTTTATATGCTTTTTTGTTGTTCAGTTTATAAACTATAAAAATGCCGAAATAAAAACTGAAGTAGCTGTTAAAGAAACAATATATGAAAAAATCGAAACAAAATGTTTTGTTTTAAGGGATGAAAGTTTTATTAAAAGCTCCGCTGACGGCACAACTGTTTCTTTTGCAGAAAATGGTCAAAGAATTGCAGCCGGAGATACGGTTTCCATTGTTTTTAATTCTCCGGATGAAGCGTCAAATTACCTTAAAATGAATGAAATAGAGAAGGATATTAAAAAGCTTGAAACAATTGCAGGTCAAGCAGATATTGATGTTTCAAATATCGATTCTTTAACTAAAAAAATCAATAATGAATTATATAATTATCTTAACAGATTGGATTCAGGTGATTTTAAATCTGCAATTATTTCAGCAGAGGATTATTCTAATTCCGTAACAAGCAAACAGATTGCAATTGGTCAAAAACTCGATGTTAGTGATAAGCTTGAACTGTTGAAAAATCAACTTAGCGAATACAATAGTAAATCTTTCAATTATACGAAGGTTTCGGCTCAATCTTCCGGTTATTTCATCAATGGCGTTGATGGTTATGAAAAAACCTTAGATTTTAATAAACTTGATGAAATTGATGTAAAAGAAATTGAAAATGCACTTTCATCCACCCCCGGTTCTGTTTCAGAGGATGTTATCGGCAGGAGCGTTGGCTCGTTCAAATGGTATATTCTTTGTGTTGTTGATAGCCAGCAAACAGTTGGTTTAAGTTTTGATAAAGAATATTATTTAAACTTCCCATATAACGGTATAGAGCGTTTGCCTGTTTCGTTATATAAAGTTGGGGATAGAGAAAATGATAAGGTAGCCCTAATATTCTGTTGCGATCAAATGAACGAGGATTTGGCTGATTTAAGAATTGAAGATGTTGAAATTATTACTGAAGAATATACCGGCTTAAAAGTACCTACCTCGGCTATAAGAGAAGTTGATGGAGTTAAGGGTGTTTATATCATTCGTGGTCATCTTGTGGGCTTCAGAACAATTAGCGTTATTTATCCCGACGGTGATTATACTTTAGTTAAAAAGCCTGAAGATGCAGAGTCAGGGTATATAAGGTTATATGATATTGTTATTTCTGAAGGAGTTGATTTAGCTGATGATAAACTCGTTTGATGAGGCGCAATTTAATGTGATTTCTGAAAACCTTAAGGTTATTAAAGAAAATGTTTTTGAGTGCACTGTTAAAAGCGGAAGAAAACCTGAAGAGGTTCGCTTAATGGCGGTTACTAAGACTGTTTGCCCTGAATATATAAACCATGCAATTAAAGAGTGCGGAGTAGATTTAATTGGTGAAAACAAGGTTCAAGAGTTTTTATCCAAAAAAGACTCTCTCGAATTGAATGGTGTTGAGAAGCACTTAATAGGTCACCTTCAAACAAATAAGGTGAAGAAAATATTGAATGAAGTAGATATGATTCAATCCGTTGATAGTATCAAGCTTGCAAAAGTAATTTCAGCTGAGGCCGAAAAGCAAAATATCATTGCAAATATTTTGTTGGAAATCAACATTGGCGATGAGGAAAGTAAAACCGGGTTTGATAAGGTTTCTTTTTTAGAATCGCTTTCAGAAATTTCTGAATTGAAAAATATCAATGTTAGAGGTCTTATGACAATACCCCCCATTTGCTCAACATCAATTGAATGTGAAAGGTACTTTCAATCGATGGCTGATTATTATGAGGAAATCAAACAAAAGGATTTTAATAATTTTGATTTCAAAATATTATCAATGGGGATGTCGGGTGATTATAAAGAGGCTATTTTACACGGTTCTACTTTGGTAAGAGTTGGTTCTGCTATTTTTGGACCGCGTTTATATAAATAAAATTTATTGGAGGCTTTAAAATGAATTTTTTAGATCAATTTAAAAAATATTTAGATGCAGATAAGCAAGATGATTATGATGATTATGATGATGTTGAGGAAGTAACTGAAAGAGAATCATATGCAGATGATTCCTATTTTAAATCGCGTTCTTCAAAAACATCTCGTTCGCGCGTTGCTTCCGCACCGGAAAGAACTGAAACAAAAGCAGATTTTTCAAATAAGGATAATGTAATACAATTTCATTCTACAGCAAAGTTTAATCTTAAAATTATTCAACCAACAAAGTATTCAATGCAAGAGCTTAATGAAATTGCAGAGCTTCTTGAAGATAACTTTTTAATTTTCCTTGATTTAGGGAAAATCAATGGTCCTGTTGCAACCCGCTTTGTTGATTTTTGTTGCGGCTTTGCGCGCGGCATAAAGGGTTGTTGTAAAAAAATCAGTAATACCACTTATGTTGTATCTCCTTATGATGTTGAAATCTCCGGTGATTTGGTTGACACATTAGGCGATAATGGTAGCTTTAATTTTTAATTTAAATATTTTTGTGGAAACGGGGTATCTGTTATGATGACACCATCTGAATTAAGAAATTATGAGTTTAAAGGCGCAGGCCGCAATGCATATAAAGCTGATGATGTTGATGCATTTTTCGGTGAGGTAGCAGTTGCTTATGAGAAAATGTTTCGTGAAAACACAGAGCTTGCCAAACGCGTTGGTTTGATTGCCGATAGATTAGAGCAATATAAGAAAGAAGAAAATGATATTAAGCAAGCAATTTTAAGCGCGCAAAAGGCAGCTGATATTATTGTTAAACAGGCTGAGGAATCAGTTGAAGATACAAAAGCCGAAGCAGAAGCAATTCTTGCCGCGGCAAAGGGCGAGGCAGATATTATTAAGGCTGATGCTGAAAAGCAAGCTGTTGCTGATTCTGATTTGCTTCTTTCCATAGCTCGCGATAAAGCTGAAGAAATCATAAATAAAGCTAAA
This sequence comes from Acutalibacteraceae bacterium, assembly GCA_045604445.1. GTDB lineage: Bacteria > Bacillota > Clostridia > Oscillospirales > Acutalibacteraceae > DTU089. The sequence goes on along the minus strand of JAZUOA010000171.1, from coordinate 7,217 downwards.
GAGGAAGCACATGGAATTCTTATTGAAGCTAATGATTCAGCCAGCGATACTGTTGGTGCGGCAACAAGAACTATTACAAGTGAATCTATTCATTATGAAATGCTGAAAAAAGAGGTTTCTGAGTTCAGAGCTTCAATTCTTTCTCAGTATAAGGCTCATATAGAAATGATTTCAAAGCTTCCTGAGCTTGCTGCAGAAGAAGCTGCAAAAATTGAACCTGTAGAGTCTATTGAGGAAAATGAAGCGGAATTAAATGCGCCTGAAATCTCAGAGGAAACAATCGAGTTTGTTGAAAGTGATGAGGATGCATCATTTGTTGTTGCTGAAGAAGAAAATTCAGAAGAGGAGGTTGTTAAAACAACCTTACCTTATGATTTCTTTGAAGAGGATTCATCGTTAGAGTTTGTAAATGAAGAGTCTGAGGCTGTTGAAGCTGAAAATGTTTCAGATATTGATGATTTTGTTAATCAGGTGTGTGAAAACGAAGAAGTTTCTGATGATATCTCTTTTGTAACAGAAGAAAAGAATGAACAAGAAATTGATGTTATAAATAATGAGCCTGCAGATATACCTATTTCTAAGGGCTTCAGTATTGATACAACAAAAATTTCTGAAGATGATTTCAGTGGTTCTGTTTTTGATTCAATTCAGTCTATAAATGTTGAAATTGACGATGAAGAAGCTGAAGAAGCAGAAGAAACCGAAACCACTGATTCTGATTATGACGATGATGAATCAAAGCCAAAGGGATTTTTTGGCTTATTCCGTAGTAAAAAATAAAGTGGGTTAATTATGTCTGTTATAGCAGCGATTTTATTTTGTGGTGTCCTGGTTGGCGCCGATCAGATAATTAAATATTTAGTTGTTGAGTATTTAGAGCCTATTCAGTATTTTGATGTGATTGATGGTGTTTTAAGGTTCAGATATGTTGAAAATACCGGGGCTGTTTTCGGTTCTTTCGCTTCTCATACTGCTTTGCTTACAGTTTTTTCTGTAATTCTTTTAGTGATTGTTATTTTTATAATTGCAACTAAAAAAAGCAAATCGAAGTTTGCGGATTTTTGCCTTCTTTTAATGGTGTCGGGTGGGATAGGTAACATTATCGACCGCATCAGGCTTCGTTATGTTGTTGATTTTATTGAACCCTTGTTTATCGATTTTGCGGTTTTTAATTTTGCTGATTGTCTTATAACTGTTGGTGCTTTCGCTTTAATGATCTATTTAATTGTGGATTTAGTGTTGGATGCCAAGAAGGACAAAAGCAATAACGTGGTGAATGAAAAATGAATAGCGAATCCTTTATTATTTGCGAGTCTGAAAATGGTTTGAGGCTCGATAAAGCGGTTTCAGTTATTTGTGACGAGCTTTCCCGCAGTTTAGCCCAGCAACTTATTGAAGATGGTAAAATTCTTGTTAATGGTGAGCAAGCCAATAAAAAGACTGTGGTTAAAATTGGTGATGAAATCAATGTTTGTATTCCTGAGCCTGTGAATTTGCAGGTAGAAGCTGAAAATATTCCTCTCGATATTGTTTATGAGGATGAGCATTTACTTGTTGTGAACAAACCGAAGGGTATGGTGGTTCATCCTGCTGCCGGCAATTATAACGGCACTCTTGTTAATGCTCTATTGCACCACTGCGGCGATTCCCTTTCGGGTATCAATGGTGTAATAAGACCCGGTATTGTTCATAGAATCGATAAAGATACAAGCGGTCTCTTAATCGTAGCAAAAAATGATGCGGCGCACAAAGGCCTTGCAGAGCAGATTAAGGACCATAGTTTTACAAGAGTGTATAAAACAGTTGTAGTTGGAAATGTTAAGGATGACGAGGGAACGATTGATGCTCCTATAGGAAGGCATCCTAAGGATAGAAAAAAACAGGCGGTTACTGATAAAAACTCTAAAAATGCCATAACGCATTTTAAAGTGATTAAAAGATTTAATGGGTTTACCTATTTGGAGGTTAAACTTGAAACAGGTAGAACTCATCAAATAAGAGTTCATATGGCGTACCGAGGAACTCCTGTTGCAGGCGATGTGGTTTACGGAAACCCGAAGAAAACTTATCAGCTTCAAGGTCAATGCTTGCATGCAGCAGTTATTGGTTTTGTTCATCCTTTAACAAAGGAATATCTTGAGTTTTCTTCTGATTTACCGCAATATTTTAAAGAATTTCTCGGGAGATTATCATAATGAGTGATATTTATTCAAAATGGTTGCTTGTTTCCGATATAGACGGAACTCTTAATGATAAAAAAATGAAACTTCCTGAAAGTAATCGTTTAGCGATTGAAGATTTTGTTTCGAAAAATGGTAATTTCACACTTTGTTCGGGAAGAAATCTTGAATCACTTTCAATTCACTATAAAAAATTAGGTATTGAAGCTCCTGCTATTTTCTTAAATGGTGCAGGTATTTACGATTTTTCAACCGGTAAGATATTATCATATACACCCATTTCCATAGAAGGAGAACAAATAATTCTTGATATTTATAAAAAATATAAGTTATTGAATTTAACTATTTTTTCTGCTGATAAAATTTATTTAGCAACTCGAAAATGCTTATATGGTTATATTATTACTAAGCTTGATAACTTAAGCCACAAGCTTTGTAAAACTCTTGAAGAGTTGCCTTCGGGTAATTGGGGGAAGATTTCATTTTTTGGGTTACCCGCCCGCTTGAAAAGCATAGAGAAGCAACTAAAAAGTTTTGAAAATAAAGATTTGTTTGATTGTTTTTTCACTTCACCTTTTACCCTTGAGGTTGTCAAATCAGGTGTAAATAAGGGCTATGCAGTTAAAAAACTTGCTGAAATTTTAAATATTGATATAGCCAATACTGCAGCGATAGGTGATTATTATAATGATGTGAAAATGCTTGAAACTGTTTCTCATCCCGCTTGTTGCGGTCAAGCTCCTGATGATATAAAAGAAATTTGTGAATATGTTGCTTGTCATTGTAATAATGGTGCGGTGGCAGATTTTATAAATTATTTAGAAACTAATTACATAAAGTAACGGAGGTTATATTATGGATGCAATTGCTAAAAAAGAATTGGCTAAAATTGCATTAAATGTTCGTAAAGGTATTGTTGAAGGCACATTTAATGCAAAATCCGGTCATCCGGGTGGCTCTCTTTCAATTACGGAGATACTTACTTATCTCTATTTCAAGGAGATGAATGTTGACCCTGCTGAACCTAAAAAAGAAGACCGTGATAGATTTGTTCTTTCTAAAGGTCACGCAGCACCTGCTCTCTATTCTGTTATGGCTCAAAAAGGATATTTGCCTGTTGATGAGCTTAAAACTCTTAGAAAGGTTGATTCAAGGCTTCAAGGGCATCCGAGTATGCATTATTTACCCGGTATCGATATAAGCTCGGGTTCCCTTGGTCAAGGTATTTCTGCTGCCTGCGGTATGGCTTTAGGTGGTAAGCTCAAAGGTGATGCTTTTAGAGTTTATACAATACTCGGTGATGGAGAAATTGAAGAAGGTCAAGTTTGGGAGGCAGCAATGTATGCTGCAGCTAAAAAGCTTGATAATCTTGTTGCTTTTGTTGATAATAATAATCTTCAAATCGATGGTACTGTTGATGAGGTGAATTCCCCTTATCCCATTCCTGAAAAATTTGTTGCATTTGGTTGGAATGTCATTGAAATAGATGGTCATGAGTTTGATGAAATTGAAGATGCGTTAAATAAAGCTCGTGCTTGTAAAGGCAAGCCTACTGCAATTATTGCATCAACCACAAAAGGAAAAGGCGTTTCTTTTATGGAAAATCAAGTGAATTGGCATGGTTCTGCTCCTAATGCTGAGCAGTATGAAACCGCAATGAAAGAGCTTGATGAAGCTCTTAGAGCAATGGAGGGTTAAGTAAAATGGCAGATGTAATTAAAACAGCTACTCGTGATGCTTACGGTAAAGCTCTTGTTGAATTAGGTGAAAAGAATCCTAATGTCCTTGTTCTTGATGCAGACCTTGCAGCCGCAACAAAAACCGGCGCTTTTAAGAAGGTTTTTCCTGAAAGATTTTTTGATACAGGTATTGCGGAATCGAATATGATGGGTGTTGCTGCAGGCCTTGCAACAACAGGTTACACTGTTTTTGCTTCCTCTTTTGCAATGTTTTCTGCAGGTCGAGCTTTTGAACAGGTCAGGAATACTATTGGATACCCTCATCTTAATGTTAAAATTGGTGCTACTCATGCCGGCATTTCGGTTGGCGAGGATGGCGCAAGTCATCAATGCTGCGAAGATATAGCTCTTATGCGTTCAATTCCCGGAATGGTTATTATAAATCCTGCTGATGATATTGAAGCAAGGGCTGCAGTGTTAGCTGCTGCAGAGCATGACGGACCTGTTTATATGAGATTCGGAAGACTTGCAGTGCCGAGAATTTTTGATGAAAATTATAAATTTGAAATCGGTAAAGCGGTTACTATTAAAGAAGGTACTGATGTTACAATTATTGCAACAGGACTTTTAGTTAATGAGGCGATAGAGGCTGCAAAAATTCTTGAAGATGAAGGAATTTCTGCTAATGTTATAAATATGCATACAATTAAACCTCTTGATAAGAAGGCTGTTATTGATGCTGCTAAAAAGACGGGTTGCATAGTTACCGCCGAGGAGCATAATGTTATTGGTGGTTTAGGTGAGGCAGTTTGCGAGGCTGTTTGCGATGAATTCCCTGTTCCTGTTGTTAAAGTAGGTGTTGAGGATACTTTTGGTAAATCAGGCCCGGCTGTTGAACTTCTTCATATATTTGGTCTTGATTCAAAAAACATTGTAGAAAAGGCAAAAATTGCTATTTCAAAAAAATAACTTTAAATTTTTACAGAATTGTTCTGTTAAAATCTTATGTTTTTATTGAAAACATCAAAATTATATGATATAATCATATATATTTATAATTTGATAGGTAGGAGATACTATGGCTAATTGTCCTAAATGTGGTTACAAATTAAGAATGATTGATATTAAAGCCGATTGTCCCAAATGCGGCGTTAATATGATTTATTATAATCATCAGGAAAGGCTTGCAGAGGATGCTGATAAGGCTGAAGAAGAGCATATCAAATTTCAACCCAAGATTGATAGAGTTAAATTTGCTTTTATCGGAACTAAGCTTTCAATTGTGAGATTAGTTATGCTTTTAATTCCTATCGGTATGTTGTTCTTGCCGTTAGCTCATATTTCTGTAAATTTACCTTACAGTCCTATTGATGCAGATGTTTCTATTTTGAATCTTGCAACTGATGTTTTAGGAAATATGAAGTTTGATGTTCTTATAGCTATGATTACAGAATCCGCGATTACGAGAGTTTCCTTCATTTGCTACATACTTTCAATTCTTTTTGTATTTGTATCAGCTGTGTTTGCAATTCTTAATATTCCTTTTGATGCAGTTTCCTGTTCGCCTAAAGGGTTTAAACGCAACATTACGCTTTCTTCTTGCGGAATTGGTTTTATGGTTTTAAGCATTATTTCTTTCTTAGTGTTTAATGCTCAGTTATCTTCAAATTTTGGTTCGATATATTCCGGTAATATTGGTATTGGTGCATTCCTTGTTATTCTTGCTTTTATTGGTATCTTAATTATCAATATTGTTATTAAGAAAAAGAATGTTCCTGTTAAATATACAGATGTTTCAGAGTATATTGAGCGTATGGCCAGAAGAAAAGAGGAAATTGCTGCAATGGAAGCTGCTGCCAAAGGCGAGGCTGTTGCTGAAGCAGAATAAATTTTATTAAAAGAAAAATCCGTCACCATTGGTGACGGATTTAATTTTTTATAATACCCGCGTGTGCCGGGTGCGATAATAGTAACCTGCACTCAGCAGGTGGGTGTTCTCTCGATAGGTTCACGCTCCCTTCGTCTGCTAAAGCAGGAGGTCTGCAATCCGCCACCGAAGACCGAACTCCCTTTTAATTGTCATAGGGTTAGTATTAGTCGCATTTATCGAACACCGCAGGCATAAATAGTATTAAAAATAATATAGCTATTATTCGTCAAATTCAAAGATATCTTCAAGGCGCTCTTCAAAAATTTTACCGATTTTATTAAATAGGTTTTCGTCTTCAATTGGTTCAAGGTATATTTCGCCATCTTCATCCTCGGTAACTGTGAGAATGATAAGCTCACCATCGCCATCAAGTATTTCTTCGGCTTCGTCATAAACAGGTAATAAAGCAATGAATCTGCCATCATCTGTTTCAATTCTGTCAAGCTCTTCGAAGGTATGTTCAACGCCATCCTCATCAACAACTGAAACTAAATCAGGACCATAATTCTCATCAAATTCAGGTGCGTTATTTTCAAATTTTTCGCTCATATTTAAAATTCCTTTCTTTTATGTAAATATTATTTTAATTATTAAATTTGTTTTAGTCAACAGTAAATTATTCCGTTATTTCAATTTCCCAAGAAAATGATTTATTTTCATTAGGTTTTAAAGTCATAATAGCACGCTTTTCAGAAAAATCCGCTTTTTTGTTATAATCATCGTTAACACCCCACCAAGGTTCTATGCAAACATAAGGGGCGTTAGGTTTAGCCCATATTCCCAAAAGGGGAGAGTCAAACATAAAATCAATTACTCTGCTGTGATTTCTGCTTTTTATAGAAACCTTTTTTGAGTTAAAATCACTTAATATCAGAGCATCGTTATTAAATAAATCGGGAGTAAGAAGGATTCTGTTTTCTTCCATTTTAACAGGAAATTTTTCATCAATCAATATCGAATCGTGGTCAATTCTTTCTGTGAAAAGCTCAGTATCATCAGAAAATTCTAAATAATCGCCTATCTCACAGTTGAAAGCAGGGTGCGCTCCAAATGAATAGTACATAATCTCATTGCTTTTATTTGTAATAGTATGGGTAACCTTAAGCCCCGTTTGCGTCAATTCAAAAATTACCTTTAATTCAAAGTTATACGGATAAATTTGAAATGATTCATTATCGTCGGTTTGAATAAAAGTTAAACTATTTTCCGTTTTCTCGGTCAAAATGAAAGGTTTTTTTCTTACTATTCCATGTTTAGCCATTTCATATTCTTTGCCGTTCAGAATGTATTTATCATCCAAAAGCCTACCAACAATAGGGAAAAGAATAGGGGATTGACCATACCAAATATCAGTATTTCCATTCCAGATATATTCAATTCCTGTTTTTTTAGAAATGAGAGAGTTTAACTCTGCACCCATTTCTTTAA
>JAZUOA010000170.1:0-8651 GCA_045604445.1 Acutalibacteraceae bacterium | reverse complement strand
AAGGAAGACGGTATCGTTAAGAGAATTGTTTTTGATATGATTGATAAGGGTATTCAGGGACTTTACTTTGCCGGTGGTTACACCACAAGGCATATGGGCTATTCACCCAGTTATACAACAGGCGATATGGCAGCAAAGGCTGCGGTACTCGCTATGGAAAAGGAGGCAAAGTAAATGAGTAAGAAAAAATTCTCTGTAAACGGCACCTTTAAGGATAGCGTTAACACAGTAAAGTTTTTAACAGAAAGAAAGCAGTTTATTGACAGTGCTGATGCAGTTATACCAACCCGCACAGATGATTTTGGTGTAAATAAGGTTGCTAAAAGCATTCACCCTAAAGAGCAGAATCTTATTATAAGCAGAATTGAAGAGCATGCTGATATTGCAAAAAGCTATTATTTAAAAAGCGAAACAGCTCCTCTTGCTTATTTTAAAGCAGGTCAGTATCTTACCTTTAAGCTTGAAATAGGTAATTCAGTTGTTACCCGTTCATATTCAATTGCTTCTTCACCTGCAAGTGCATTAAATGGTGAATATCAGATTACAGTTAAGCGCATTCAAGATGGCTTTGTTTCCGATTATATTCTCGATAACTGGAGTGTAGGCGATAAGGTTATTGCTTACGCACCGGAAGGAAACCTTATATATAATCCGTTAAGAGATGCAAAAAACATTGTTGGTATTGCAGGCGGTAGCGGTATTACACCTTTTCTTTCAATTGCAAGAGCAATCGCTCAGGGTGATGAGGATTGTAGCCTTACTTTACTCTATGGCTGCAGAACTTCGGATGAAATTCTTTTCAAAGCTGAGCTTGACTCTCTTTCCGAGAAAAACGGAAAAATCAAAGTGGTTTATGTTTTGAGTCATAGCGACGAAGAAGGCTACGAAAAGGGCTTTGTTGGTGCAGATATCATAAGTAAATATGCTCCCCAAGGGGATTACAGCATTTTTGTTTGCGGCCCCGGCGGATTATATAAATTTCTTGAAGCAGAGCTTCCTAAGCTCCAAAAAGAAAAGAAATATATTCGCTTTGAGGTATTTTCTTCGGGTAAGAAGACTGAAGAACCGAAGGAATATAGCATAACAGTTATTAACCGCGGCAATGAATCAGTAATTAAAGCAAGCAGCAATGAAACAGTGCTTTGCGCATTTGAACGAGCTGGTATAGAGGTTCCCGCAAGATGCCATACAGGTGAATGCGGCTTCTGTAGAAGTAAGCTTGTAAGCGGAAAGGTTTATATACCCGAGGGTGAAGATAAGCGCCGTATAGCAGATATTCAGTTTAATTTTATCCATCCCTGCTGCTGCTATCCCGAAAGCGACCTTGTTGTAAGAATTAACTAATCCATTATGGCAATTACAATTAATATTTATTACACGGGCGAAAGGTTCTTGATAATCACCACGCTTCACCAATGATGAAGAGAATTATTGATTTGCGCGAAAAGTATAGCTTAACTATGAGGGTTGAGCGTTACATTACTGACGAATCAGGTATACCTGAAAAGGACAAAAAATTTATAAAATAAAACAATAAAATCTGCTGTTTCTAAGAAAAGGAATAGCAGATTTTTTATCTTTTATCATAATTGACTTTGCAAACATTATATGCTACAATAACCGAGTTCATCGGAGGATGTTGTAAATCGTATGTACAGCGCCGGATAAGATGTCGCATAAAACTTTTGTCGGAGGGTAAGCCCAGCGTATATGGTGTTGCCGGATTAAGATAACTGTTATTTGTGCGGTTTCTTATCCGGCGTTTTTTATGTAAGGAGATAGATATGAACAAGGCACAAAATTTTACAGAAGGAAAAATATTTTCTCCGCTGATACGCTTTGCTTTACCGGTTTTGTTGGCATTGTTTTTGCAGGCGATGTATGGTGCGGTTGATTTGCTTGTAGTTGGACAATTTGGTGGCGATGCTGCAGATGTTTTTGTATCAGCAGTTTCAACAGGCAGCCAAATAATGATGACACTTACGGTCGTAGTTACCGGTCTTGCTATGGGGTTAACAGTCTATGTAGGCGAAAAGATTGGAGCAGGTAAGAGAGAAGAAGCCGGCAAGATTATCGGAAGCGGTATCAGTTTGTTTGGTATTATTTCTCTGATACTGACGGTTGTAATGCTGTTAACTTCTTCGATTCTTGCAAAACTTATGCATGCTCCTGCCGAGGCTTTCGATAACACTGTGTGGTATGTTGCAATTTGTTCAGCAGGAGCACTTTTTATTGTTGCATATAACTTAGTAGGGAGTATATTCAGAGGTATTGGAGATTCAAAAATACCATTACTTACAGTAACAATTGCTTGTGTGTTAAATATTTTAGGGGATTTATTACTTGTTGCGGTGTTTGATATGGGGGCTATTGGTGCTGCTCTTGCAACTATTTTTGCTCAAGCAATGAGTGTGGTTCTCTCGTTGTTTATAATAAGAAAACGCAAATTGCCATTTGATTTTTCTCCCAAATATCTTCGTCCTGATGCAAAACACATTAAATCTATTCTGCGTTTAGGAACACCGATTGCTCTGCAAGACCTTCTTGTAAGCATTTCTTTCCTTGTTATTCTTGCAATTGTCAATAATCTTGGCCTTACCGAATCGGCTGGTGTGGGTGTTGCAGAGAAGGTATGCGCTTTCATTATGCTGATTCCGTCAGCCTTTATGCAGTCTATGTCTGCATTTGTTGCTCAGAATATGGGTGCATTAAAATACGATCGTGCTAAAAAAGCTTTGTGGTATGGTATAGCATCTTCTTTGGCAGTTGGTGTTGTTATCGGTTATTTTTCCTTCTTCCATGGTGATATACTTGCAGGAATATTTGCAAAGGACGCATCAATTATTACGCCTGCTGCAGAATATCTGAAAGCCTATGCAATTGACTGTATGCTTACCGCGTTCCTGTTTTGTTTTATGGGTTATTTCAATGGTTGTGGCGACACTACGTTTGTTATGATTCAAGGTATTATAGGTGGTATATGCGTTCGTCTTCCTGTTTCTTGGGCAATGAGTCAGATTATGCCAGTATCATTGTTCCGCATTGGTCTTGCAACACCAATATCTTCTGCTGTGCAAATAATTTTGTGTATAATATTTTTCGTGTTTGTGCAAAGAGTGCGTCAGAGAAATCAGAGCTTTATAAAATAGAACAAATAAATAGAGAGGGGCTGTAAAAAAACGAAAAAGTTTTTTTACAGCCCCTTTTAGCTTTGTGTGTTATATGTTCTTTATAACCTTTTAAGGTGTTTTATAATATTCAGATGGGGATTTGCCTGTTACTCTTTTAAAAATTCTTGAAAAGTTACCGGGGTCAAAGCCTGTGGCTATTGCAGCTTCAGTTATGCTGCAATGCTCTTTTTCTATAAGCTCGCAAGCTTTATTTATGCGTAGAGAGGTCAGATACCTGTGAGGCGAAACGGTTGTTTTTTCTTTAAATAAAACAGAAAAATAACTGCGCTCCAAGCCGATTTCCCGAGCAATCCGGTCGATGCTTAATGGTTCATGGTATTTTGTTTCCATTACTCCTATTGCGCGCTCAATTCTATCATCATGCACAGTAATTTTTTTGCTTTTCATTAAGATTCCCAGAAATTCATATATGTAAGATGTTTCCCTTAAAGATTCACCTGCATCGCCATTGCCCCATTCAGCAACCATTTTTTTCAGACAACCGCAAAGCTCAGGGAATAGTTGCGTTGGTGCGAAAGGAGAGAGTGAAGAAATTCCTGCTTCTTTAAATATAAACCCAAGCTCTAAGCCGTCAATGGCGCACCAATAACCCTTTCGCGGCTCTGATGAATCAGCTGTATGAATAACGGTATCTCCTGGAAAAAGAATGTAGCAATCTCCGGGAGCGATAGAGAATTCTTTGTTGTTTATAATAACAGAGCCGTAGCCTTCTTCGCAACATTCAATAATATACACATTACGAACAATTGGCCCGTAGTGTGCGCCGGGTGATAAATCATATTCTTTTTCGCAATAGAGAACCGAAGGCACTTGCCTGTTGATATAACTATGAATATTTGCCATTTTTCATACTCCCAACAAAATGAAGAAAACTTCACACAAAGTATACTTGAAATATCGCTTTAAAATCAATAAAATTATAACAAAATATCTTTTAGATATCAATAGAGTGAAAAAACAAATTGAAAGGTGTAAGCTTATGAAAAAGAAATTGCAGGTTGCAAATATCGGTATGAAATTCGGAATGTGTCATGTTGAAGGTGCGTTGAATTGTAAAGATGCTGAAATCGCTTTAATCTGTGACAGTAATGAAGAAAATCTGCGTTTTGCGGGTGAAAGGTATAATATTCCTGAAGAAAAATGGGTAACTGACTATATGGATATCGTGAATAATAAAGATATTGATGTGGTTACTGTTGCAATTCCTGACCAACAGCATAAGAAGGTTTCTTGCGATTTGCTTCGTGCGGGTAAGCATGTCCTTTGCGAAAAGCCCCTCGCTTTAACAAGAGAGGATATTGAAGAAATTGTAAAAGTAGCCGAGGAGTCAAACGCAAAATTTATGGTAGGTCAGATTTGCAGATTTACTCCTGCTTTTGAAAAAGCAAAGGAAATAATCGAGTCAGGCACTATCGGTGAATTGTATTTTGTTGAGTCAGAATATGCTCATGATTATATGTTGATTCAGGAGCCCTGGCGTTGCGACCCTAAACGTCACGGAGTAATCGGTGGTGGTTGCCACGCAGTTGATTTATTAAGATGGCTTGCAGGTGACCCTCAGGAGGTTTTTGCTTACGGAACTCATAAGCTTTTACCACATGTAACTTATGACGATGCAACAATCGCAATTATGAAATTTGATGATAATTTGGCAGGTAAAGTATTCGTTTCAACAGGCTGTAAGCGTGATTACACAATGAGAACGGTTATTTACGGAACGAAAGGCACACTTATTTGCGATAACACCTCTCCGACAATGACACTTTTTAACGTTGACGAAAAGCAGGTCACAAAAGAGCCTGAAATAATTCAGGTTGAGGTTAACAACCATAATGCGGTTAAAGAGTTTGAGGTTTTCGCAGATGCAATTCTGAATGATAAAGATATTTTGACAGATGCAAGAGAAGGTGCAAAAACAGTTGAGGTTTGCCTTGCAATTGTAGAGTCAGCGAAAACAGGCGAGAAGGTTAAGCCTGACTATAAATTTTAAAGCTTTAACTATTAGTGCATATTTAACTATAAAATAATACCGAACACCCAGAAAAAAGGTGTTCGGTATTTTAGTGTTTATAGAGTTTTATTTTACAGTAACCTTGAGAAGTCTGGCGCCATGCGGATTTACCTTTGCGGAGAATTCTCCATCTGTTACAGTGTATTCCTCGTGCTTCCACATATCCCAAACCCCGTATTTAACACCGCCGATTGAAATATCGGTAATATCAAAGCTGATTTCTCTTTCTTTATCATCTGTGTTAAAGAGCGCAACATATTTGCAGTTTTCGCCTGTAGATGTCCATATGATTTCGCCCTTGCCATCAGCTTCTTCTCTCTTGAATTGCCTTGCACCGCTTGAATTTTTGAGCATATCAATAAGCTCTCTGTTCTGAAGAAGTGAAAGAGTGAATTCATCGTTATCACGCATTTCGCCACCCATCATAAGAGGGGAGCGGAAAATGCCCCAAAGGGTCATCATTGTAATCTGCTCATCGTGGGTGAAGCGTGTGTAACGGTCTCTGTATTCCGGCTTTTCTTCGGTTATCTGAATTCTGCCAAGAGGAAGCATATCGCAATCGGGCCATGCACCGGGCTGAACATATTCCTGCCAGGCGTAGCAACGCTCAAACATAGCGTGGAGCTTGCTCCATTCATCCCAAAAGTCGCCCGTCATACGCCACATATTTGCATTTGCAGCAAGGTGCTCGTGCTCCCAAACGGGTGCAGGACCGGGTGAAAGGCTGAGAACCATATCTCTACCGCATTTGTCAATAGCTTTTCTCAGCATTTCAATTTCTTTTTTTGCAGAATAAGGGTTATCAGGGAACATCTCTGTGTTAGCAATATCATCGCATTTGATGTAGTCCACATCCCAGGAGGCATAAAGCTCAAATATTGAATCGTAATATTCCTGAGCGCCTTTTTTATCAGTTTGAAGACCATACATATCAGGGTTCCACTTGCAAATGTTAGAGGGGTGGGCGATATCTCTGGCGGTAACGCCTTCGCATTTGATTTTAGTGTTCTGATGCGCTGCCTGTCTCGGAATACCTCTCATAATATGAATACCGAATTTAAGACCAAGGGAATGTATGTAATCCGCAATTGGCTTGAAGCCTTTGCCACCTGCAGAAGAGGGGAAGCGTTCAACAGAGGGAATAAGGCGGGAATATTCATCCATGCAAAGTGGCGCAAAATAGTTGTAGTAAAAGCTGTTTGCAGTAGGTTCGGACCACTGAATATCGCAAACAACATATTCCCAACCATAGTCTTTAAGATGCTTTGCCATATAATCTGCATTGGCAAGAAGCTGTTCTTCATTTACTGCTGCACCATAGCAGTCCCAACTGTTCCATCCCATAGGGGGAGTAAGAGCTAATTTTTTATGCATATAAATTTATCTCCTTATTCTTCAATTTCTTTCATTATTTCTTCATATGAAATTATATTTCCGTATTTTTCGAAATCTACCCTTTTACCGAGAATTCTGATATTATTAACCATCGGCTTGTTGTTTGTGTAAATGGGTTTTCCGGGAGTGATGGGATAAATGCCAAGGCAACTGAAAATGTACCAGGCGGCAGTTGAGCCGTTGTCTTCGTCGCCGGGGAAGCCATCATCCTTCCAAGAGAAGCCCTCTGCGCAAATCTTTTTAAGCCAATATTCAGCTTTTTCAGGTTGACCGAGATAGGTGTATATAAATGGAATATGGAAGCTTGGCTGGTTGGAAATAGCGCATTGACCCCAATCGCAAACCGCCATTTCAGTCATTTCGTGGATTTCGTAATTATAACCGCCAACTCTGTATTCAGCAGGAGTAGCGAATAGTTCATCAAGCTTCTTTATAAGGTAATCCTTGCCGCCGTAAAGCTCTGCAAGGCCTTCAATATCGTGTTGAACGGCAAAGCTTGTTTGCCAGGCGGAGGCTTCGGTATAATCTCCGCCCCATCTTATAGGGTCAAAGTCGGGCTTAAAGCTACCCTTTGAATCCTTGGGTCTCATAAAGCCTGTTTCTTTATCAAAAATATTTTTATAATTTTTAGAGCGAGCAAGATATTTTTCTCGCTTGTCTTGGAATCCGAGAATGCCTGCAACAGTTGCAAGGCAATCATCAAAATATGCCGCATCAAGCGTAAGATTTACGCTTTCGCTGAATTTGTCGCAAGGAACATAACCCAATTCAAGATATTCCTCGCAACCCTCTCTGCCGTAGGCAGGCACTGTGGAGGATTTGTTTGCGTGATGCTCCATACCTTCAAAAGCAGTCCGGAGTAAATCTATTGAAATCAAATCTCTTGTAGCAACATCTGCTATTACCGCATCAATAGCGGTGCTTGGCATACAGTTTTTAGCATCGCCTGCAGTCCAACGGGGAAGCCAACCGCCATCTATATAATCCTGAATATAACCCTCGATAATCTCGGGGAGAATATCCTTTGCAACAATTGCATAGAAAGGATAATTTGTGCGGTATGTGTCCCAGAAGCCGTTATCGGTGTATCTGACACCCGGAATAACCTTATCAGCACTTGGTGAATAGTGAATTGGATTACCGTTTTCATCGGGTTCATAAGCTTTATGGGGGTAGAGGAATGTGCGGTACATACAGCTGTAGAAGGTTTTTAGTGTGTCTTCATCAGCCTCTATCTCAATTTTGCTGAGATAATCATTCCATATATGCTCATTTTCATCTTTAAGCTCATCAAAGCTACCGTAAACAGAATCATGCTGAAGATTTCTCAATGCCTGCTCATAGCTTATGAAAGATGTAGCAACCGTAAATGTAACATCCTTTTTCTTAAGTGCAATATGAATACCTGTTCCTTCGCCTTTGATATGTAAACTGTGCTCGGTTTCGCAGGTGTTTCTGTTACCTGTGAGAATTTTGTCTGCATCAACAGAATCTGCATCAAACTGAAAAACATAGTAACCCTTGAGAGTGCCTTTATCGTGAGTTTTTCTGCCCTGATTGCAATCAGTCCAGCAATAAAGACGATTGTTTTCATTATCGTACTCGTATTCGCAATTGAATTTAACAGGTAAAACTGAAATATAGCGGTCAAAATCCTTTTTGAAGCTGAGCCTTACACAAGCACCATATTCGGTAGGGGTAAGCTCAAAATCGCAAAAAGGTCTCTTGAGATAGCATTTAAGATAATGGGGCTGTAAAATTGCTTTTTCAGGGTCATAACCTGACCAACAATCTTCGAATTCAACATATGGTTTTTCAATCTGAGGCATTATTGTAAATGCACTGTGGTCACTAATCCATGGGCTGGGTTGGCGGGTAAGGCGAATACCCTCAACAGAGCGGTCTTCGGGATGATAATACCAACTGCCTCTCGATGTTTCAGTTTGCAAGCTGAACGCTGCAAAACCGAAAGGTCACTGAACAAGAGGTAATGTGTTACCCTGAGAAAATCTATGCAGAGATTTTGTACCCTGCTTAATATTTACGTATTTGAG
>JAZUOA010000169.1:0-6151 GCA_045604445.1 Acutalibacteraceae bacterium | reverse complement strand
AGTTGCAAAGCCCATACCGCTTTTACCATGCCTATCCTCAATAATTTTTTCAAGACCCGAAAAAGCTCCGCCGCAAATGAAAAGAATTTTTGAAGTATCAATTTGAATGAATTCCTGTTGAGGATGCTTTCTTCCTCCTTGGGGAGGAACATTGGCAACTGTGCCTTCAATAATCTTAAGTAAAGCCTGCTGAACACCTTCACCGCTTACATCACGAGTAATGGATGTATTCTCAGATTTTCTTGAAATTTTATCAATTTCATCAATATAAATAATTCCGCGTTCTGCTTTTTCAACATCAAAATCTGCCGCCTGAATTAAACGAAGCAAGATATTTTCAACATCTTCACCAACATAACCCGCTTCAGTTAAAGTTGTTGCATCGGCAATTGCAAAAGGTACATCGAGAAGCTTCGCAAGAGTTGAGGCAAGCAAGGTTTTGCCAACACCTGTGGGGCCTAAAAGCAAAACATTGCTTTTATTTATTTCTACATCATCAGATGATTTAACATATATTCTTTTATAATGGTTATAAACAGCAACGCTTAAAACCTTTTTTGCATCTTCCTGACCGATAACATATTCATCCAGCTTAGCTTTAAGCTCCTGAGGCTTTGGTAAATTAGAGGCTTTCTTTGATTTGCCTTTACCGCCGGCTTGCTTAGTTTCAGCAATCCCCTCGATTATATCCAAACAAAAATAAATACAATTATCGCAAATGTTAACGCCGGGGCCTGATATTAAACTTTTAACTTGATGACTGGCTTTGCCGCAAAACGAACAACAATCAGAATTGTTGTTTTTTATTTCGTCATTTGCCATATCTTATACCCTCCGGTTTTTTATCTTTTATCAATAATTTTATCTGCAAGTCCGTAAGCAACAGCTTCTTCTGCAGTAAGCCAATTATCGCGCTCAGTATCAACAAAGATTTCTTCAATACTCTTACCTGTGTTTTCAGCAAGAATTTTATTTAAACGTTCTTTTGTTCTTTTAATGTGATCAGCAGCGATAAGAATTTCAGTTGCTTGACCTTGAGCACCGCCTAAAGGTTGATGAATCATAACCTCAGCATTAGGAAGAATAAGCCTTTTTCCTTTAGCGCCTGCAGAGAAAAGGAAAGCACCCATAGAAGCTGCCATTCCCATGCAAATTGTAGAAACATCACATTTAATATATTGCATTGTGTCGTAAATAGCAAGGCCTGCAGTTACGCTACCGCCGGGACTGTTGATATAAAAGTTTATATCTTTATCCGGATCCTGCGCTTCAAGGTAAAGAAGCTGAGCAACAATAACGCTTGCTGTTGCATCATTTACCTCATCGGAAAGAACAATAATTCTATCGTTTAAAAGACGCGAAAAAATATCATAGGAACGCTCTCCTCTATTAGTTTCCTGAATAACATAAGGAACAAGTGCCATAACTACAAACCTCCTAAAAATAATAATTGTATTATTGGCAAATTAAATTTAATTTAATCAACAAGATACATAATACCGCCCCAGTAAAAACACTGTGGCGGCATGTTTAGGGCGAAAAGAATCTTCTTACCTGTATACAGGCAATTTTCCGCTCATCCTGTTTCAGCTAAATCATTCAGCCTTATCAGCGTCTGCTTTCTTTTTTGCAGGAGCTTTTTTAGCTGCAGGTTTCTTTGCAGTTGTTTTCTTTTCTGCAGGAGCTTCCTCATCTGCTTTTTTCTTAGTTGTTTTCTTTGCAGCGGGTTTTTCTTCTGCAGCATCTGCTGCCTTTTCAGCTGACTTTGCAGGAGCTTTTTTCTTTGCACCTGCTACTGCAGTTGTTTTAACAATATCCATCGCTTTTCTGCAAGCAAGGTCTGCTTTAACATCGTCAGCAGAAACATATTTCTTAACCTGCTCGATAGGCATATTGTACATATCTGCATAGGATTTGATTTCTGTTTCAATATCTTCTTCGCTGATTTCAATTTTCTCAAGCTCTGTAATTTTTTCAAGAGCAAGGCGAAGCTTAACACTCTTTTCTGCATCAGCTTTAAAGGATTCGCGAAGAGCATTAACATCCATACCAAGATATTGAGCATAAGTGTTGATATCAAGACCCTGTGCTGAAAGTCTGTAATTCATTTCGTTGATTTGGTTATCGATTTCTTTTTCAATCATAACCTCAGGGATTTCTGCAACAACATTATCAATAAGAGTATCCATAACTGCATTTTCAAATGCACGGTCAGCAGCAGCTTCCTTGCGAGCCTTGATATCTTCTTCAAGGTGCTTTTCATAATCTGCAACTGTATCAAATTCGCTAACATCTTTAACGAATTCATCATCATATTTAGGAAGCTCTTTTTTAGTGATTTTATGAAGCTTGATTTTGAAAACAGCTTCTTTGCCTGCAAGCTCTTCTGCGCCATATTCCTCAGGGAATGTAACATTCACATCAAATTCTTCATCAACCTTATGGCCGATAACCTGCTCTTCGAAACCTGGAATAAAGCTACCTGAACCAAGTTCAAGGTCATAGCCTTCGCCTTTACCGCCATCAAAAGCAACGCCATCAACAAAGCCTTCAAAGTCAATAGTAGCGATATCGCCTTTCTTTGCAGCCTTGCCTTCAACTGTAATAAGCTGAGCGTTCTGCTGAAGATTTCTATCAACCTCTTCTTTAATTTCTGCTTTTTTAACAGTAACCTTTTCCTTTTCTGCTTTGATGCCCTTATATGCTTTAAGCTCAACCTCGGGCTTAACAACTACCTTGCATTTGATTACAAAGCCGTTTTCATCCATTGAATCGAGAGCATCATCATAAGGTGCGGCAACGGGCTCGATGCCTGCTTCTTTGATAGCTTCTTCGAAAAGAGCGGGATACTCTGCATCAATTGCATCGTACCAGAAAACCTCTTTACCGTAGTTTCTTTCAATAAACTGCTTGGGAGCCTTACCTTTGCGGAAACCGGGAACATTATATTTACCCTTGTTTTTGTTATATGCTTTTGTAACCGCAGCTTTGAAAGCATCGCCTTCAAGAGCAATTTCAAGAGCATATACCTTTGTTTCAACTTTTTCGCAAGACTTTAAACTCATTTGAATAACATCCTTTCATTTTGCGAACATATATTAACTGCGAAATTATATCATAATAATTTGCAAATTTCTACTGTTTTTTGAATAATTTTCCTTTAAATAGCCAAATATTGTTAAATTTCTTTTAAAAAACTATAAATCAATAAAAAAATCATTCGATTTTAGCAATTATCCGAGGGCAAAAACCTAAATAATCTGCAGAAATAAGCTTGAATTTAATTCCGTTGTAATCGATTTCTGCATTTTGCGGTGAAACAAAGCCATGAAGATGGCCAAAATAGCAACGCTTGATTTCAAACTCCTCCAAAACCGAAAGGATTTCTTCGCATTTTTGAGATTCACTTATAGGAGGATAATGCAAAAAAGCAACAATTTCGCCGCCTAGTTTTCCGGCTTCTGACAAAGAGGCTCTGAGCCTACCCGCCTCACGGAGAATAACCTTCTTATCTGCATCAGCAGTGTCATCATAGAACCAACCGCGAGAGCCTGCAATAGCAACACCATCAATTAAATAGGCATTATTATGAATAATTCTTATTGAATCGAAACCATTCTCAGATAAAAATTTATTCATTTTAGACATAGTGTTCCACCAATAATCGTGGTTACCTTTAAGGATATATTTTGTTCCGTTCAAATTGTTAAGAAAGCGGAAATCCTCAACTGCTTCCTGAAAATTCATAGCCCATGAAATATCTCCCGGAATAACAACGCTATCTTCCGGTGAAACAACCTTATTCCAATTACTTTCAAGTCGGTCAACATAATCTGTCCACCCTTTAAAAACATCCATTGGTTTATTACAGGATAAGGACAAATGAGTATCACCGATTACAAACAAAGACATTGAATGCCGCCTTTCAAAAATCAGATACCAAGCATATCAAATACAACTTGAGCCATATCCTCCTTGGAGGATACCTTATCAAAGCGCACATCTTTACCTTTAAGAGAGGCAAGCTGCTCAGGTGCTTTAAGCGCTGAAAGCTTCTCGAGTGCTTCCACTGTGCTGAATTCATCAGCATATTCTTTGCTTTCCTTTTCAACAGCAGAAAGCACAGCTTTTGAAAATTTAAAGGGTGAAGCAGTAGATGCAATAACTACAGGAGTTTTATCACCCGTTTTGTTTATGTATTCATTGCAAACGTTGATTGCAACTGCTGTGTGAGTATCTGAAAGGTAGTTGTAGTTATCATACGTTTCTCTGATGGTTGCTTTAGTGAGCTCATCATCGCAACAACCTGCAACAAAAAGCTCACTTATTTTATTTTTAACATCATCGGAAACAGTATACTGACCATTTTCCTTCAATTGACCGAACCAATCGTTAATAACATCCGAATCTCTGCCACAAAGAATATAAAGAAGCCTTTCAAGATTGCTTGAAATAAGGATATCCATTGATGGAGAAACAGTTGTGTAAAAATCACGATTTCTGTTATATTTACCGCTTTCGATGAAATCAGTAAGCACTTTATTAGCATTAGAGGCACAAATAAGCTTATTAATCGGAAGGCCCATTTCCTTAGCGAAATAAGCCGCAAGAATATTACCGAAGTTGCCTGTTGGAACAACAACATTGATTTTTTCGCCAAAACTAACGGAACCGTTATTAACCATATCGCAGTAAGCAGAAACATAATAAACAATCTGCGGAGCTAAACGACCCCAGTTAATGGAATTAGCAGAAGAGAAAACAAGGTTATTTTTTTCAAATCTGGAAAGAATCTCTTTATTTGTAAATATTGATTTTACGCCTGTTTGAGCATCATCAAAATTGCCGCGAATTGCGCAAACGCCTACATTGCTACCCTCTTGAGTTGTCATCTGAAGTTTCTGCATAGGGCTTACACCATCTACAGGGTAAAAAACAAGAATTTTAGTTCCATCAACATCTTTAAAGCCCTCAAGAGCCGCCTTACCTGTATCACCCGAGGTTGCAACAAGAATAACTATCTCTTTATCTTTGAGGTTTTTCTTGGCAGAAACAGTAAGAAGATAAGGAAGAATCTGAAGAGCCATATCTTTAAATGCACAAGTCGGTCCCTTGAAAAGCTCAAGAATATTAACATTATCGTGAAGCTTAACAACAGGTGCAACAGCTTCCGAGGAAAATTTACCCTCTTTATAAGCACCCTCAACGCAATAATCTAGCTCTTCTTTTGTGAAATCAGTAAGGTAAAGACCTAACACCTTTTTAGCTCTTTCCTTGTAATCCACACTACAAAGCGCCTTAATTTCATCTGCAGAAAGCTTAGGTATTTCCAGAGGTATATAAAGACCGCCATCAGGTGAAATACCGTCAGTTATAGCTTTTGATGCAGTTACCTTAACATTGTTATCTCTTGTTGATGTATAAAACAAAGTAAACACTTCCCTTTTAAGTAAACGGAATACCCGCTATTATTACATTATAATCCCTAATATATTACCAAAGGGAAGTTTAATTGTCAAGCATTGACAGGATAAGCTTTTTCACCATTGCATAAAAAATTCAAAAGTTTTTTGAAGCAATCAAAGGGACTAAGCTTCTCCACAGAAGCGCTAGCAGTAATATCATATGTTTGCGCAACCTCACCACCAACATAAACGCATACGTTACCAAGTTTCCGGCCTTTTTTTACAGGCGCCTCAATTGCATCATCTAAATTGACAACGGTTTTAACGTTATTCTCCTCACCTTTAGTTAATAAAACCGGCAACATTTCAGGAATTTCAACATCAATCTTTTCCACTCTGCCGCCTATAACTGCAACGCTTTTGATTTGTTTTTCATCAATATCGGGAACAAAACTCACATAGTTAGAAAACCCCCAGTTAAGCAAGGCTTTTGCTGTATTAAAACGATCGTTACTGGTTTCGCTACCCATAACAACAGCAATCAAATGAAGATTATCGCGTTTAGCTGAGGCGGAAACGCAACAGCCTGCTTTAGCCGTTGTTCCGGTTTTCAAGCCTGTTGTGCCATCAAAAAACCTTACAAGCTTATTTGTGTTAACAAGCTCGCTTTCGCCATTTCGAAGAGAATCCATCCAAACGGTAGAATATTTTTTAATAAGTGGGTGCTTTATGAGCTCTGCTGACAT
>JAZUOA010000168.1:0-58319 GCA_045604445.1 Acutalibacteraceae bacterium | reverse complement strand
CGGGGGTAAGGTTAAGACCCGATGAGCCGGACATTTTGCCGGTTGTGCCTTTAATGCCTATGAATTCATAGCCTTGGAAAAGGGGAGGCTCATAGCCGAAAATCTTTTTAGCAATATCCTTGCTTGTGTCATAACTGCCGTGGGGGCTTGCGTGGTCTTTTCCGCCGGGTTCAAAGTCAACGCCTTCATACATCCAGCGCATAGGCCAGTCGATTTTCCATGCAAGCTTGCAGTTGAAATCGGTTGTAAAATCAAAATTACCCTTGTGACCGCATTCGCAAGTGTATTCTGCCTTGGTGCAATCGTCGCTCAAGGAAAGGATTTTGGTTGTATCCTTACCGCATTTTTCGCAATAAATGCTAACGGGATAGTAGCTTTCTCTTTCACCCTCCTGAACAGGCTGAGTACGATGAGAAGCAAGAATATCAAAAATTTCACCGCGTTTTTTAAGGGAATGGAGAATATGTTCCGTGTATTTACCGCTTCTGTACATTTCTGCCTGATGGCGATAATCCATATCAATGCCGAATTTTACAATTGAGCGCTCAAATTCATGCTCGAAATATTCGGCGTATGTTTTTTCTTCTGTGTCAAAAGGATTTCTAACGTCAACGTAAGGGCAACCGATATATTTTTCCATATCGTTGTCGATAGCTGCAACGTTAACAGGCACCTTTCTCATACGGTCAAATTCATCCCAAGAAAAAAGAAGCTTAGCTTTTTTGCCTTTTTTGATGAGGGCGCGAACAACAAAATAGCTTGTTGCAATATCGCGGAAGTTACCGATATGGATAGAGCCTGAAGGGCTTATACCTGCGGCACAAACATATTCCTCTTTATCGGGATTGCGCCTGATTATACGGTCTGCAATCATTTCGGACCAATGCATAACATCACTCTCATTTCAAAGTTTATAAAAATACATAATACAACAGTTTGTTATTTTACAATAATAAGGCATTTATGTCAAGTGAATAGAAATCTTAAAATGCTTAAATTGTTAAAATTTGCTTAAAAATCTTGCAAAAACTTAAAAAAGTGTTGATAAATAAGCGTTTTTTTGCTATAGTTATCTTGTATGTTTATGTGCCTTCAGGCGCCGATTTTAAGTAAAGGAGAAAGCTGTATGTTAAAGCTGTTGCAATATTTAAAGCCACACAAGCATTTTGCATTATTTACATTGTTTCTTGCGGCAATAAATAACGTTTTAACTCTTGCATTCCCCTTGCTTTTATCCCAGATAATCAATGATGGCATAAACAAGGGTGATTTGGAATCAATTAAATCCGATGGTGTATTTATGTTGGTTTGTTGCGTAATTGCAATGTTTATTTCTATTGCCAACAGCTATTGCTCAAGCCGCGTTTCAACAGGCTTTGCCGGAGAGCTCAGAGCAGATATTTTCCAAAAGGTTGAAGGCTTTTCTCAAATAGATATTGATAAAATCGGAATACCCTCCCTTATTACAAGAACAACAAACGATATTCGCCAGGTTCAGGATTTTATTCTTATGACCTTGCGAACAATAATCTCTGTTCCCATAATGCTTATCGGCGGAACATTTATGGCAGTTATGATGGACCCGGGTCTTTCGCTTGTGCTCCTTATTGTTATGCCTGTTATTGCAATAATTGCTTTAATAGTAGCCAAAAAGGTTGTACCTTTCTTTGATAAAATTCAAAAAAAGGTGGATAAGCTTAACCTTATAATCCGCGAAAAAATAAGCGGTATAAGAGTTATAAGAGCGTTTAACCGAACAAAGTATGAAGATGAGCGCTTTAAAGATGCCAACGATGACCTTACAAAGATGAATGTTAAGGTGCAAAGGATATTTGCATCTCTTATTCCTATTGTTACGCTTCTGGCATTTTTGCTTATTATAATTCTTGTTGCGGTGGGTTATGTGCAAATAAACCGCTTGACAGATGCGGTGGAAATTCAGAATACCATCGGTGATTTACAGGCTTTTATAATTTATCTTGTTTTTGTGGTTATTGCCCTTTCAAATGCTGCGGCAATGTTTATTATGCTTCCGCGAGCAAAAATTTCAGCTAAAAGAATAAATGCAGTTTTGGAATTAGAGCCGGAAATGGAGGTTGTAAATTCCGAGAAAACCTCATCAGGTGACGGCGTTGTTGAGTTCAGAAATGTTAGCTTTTCATATAAATCGCCTGAGGGCGAGGCTGCAGATGTTTTGAAGAATGTCAGCTTTACTGCAAATCCCGGCCAGGTAACGGCAATTATAGGCTCAACGGGTTCAGGAAAATCAACGATTTTGAATCTTGTTTCGAGATTTTATGATGTTTGCGATGGTGCAGTGCTTGTAGATGGTGTTGATGTTCGGGAAATGGATTTTGCTTCCCTTTACGGAAAATTAGGTTATATTCCGCAGCAAGCATTCCTTTTCAGCGGAACGATTGCGGATAATCTTCGCTATGGTAAAGAGGATGCAACTGATGATGAGCTGTGGAAGGCCTTGGAAATTGCGCAGGCGAAGGATTTTGTTGAAAAGATGCCGGATGGGCTCAACAGCATTATTGCCCAAAACGGCACCAATCTTTCAGGCGGTCAAAAGCAACGCCTTTGTATTGCTCGGGCAATAGTAAAGAAGGCAGAGTTTTATATATTTGATGATAGCTTTTCCGCCCTTGATTTTGCAACGGATGCAAGGCTCAGAAAAGCTTTAAAGGATAATCTTACAGATGCATCAATTCTTATAGTTGCTCAAAGGGTAGGAACAATTATTGATGCAGATAAAATAATTGTTCTTGATAATGGCGAGGTTGCCGGAATAGGTAAGCACTCAGAGCTTTTGGATTCCTGCGAGGAATACAAGGATATTGTAGCCTCTCAGTTAAGCAGTCAGGAGGTGGAGGTGTGAAAAAGAAAACACTCAATCTTGACGAAAAAAGAAAAATAGTTCTTGAAAACCGAAGAAAAACAAGGCAACAGAGGTATTCCTCATACAAGACAAACAACGGCGGGGAAAGGGCAAAGAGCTTTATTCCTACTCTGATAAGGCTTTTGAAATATATTTCAGAGCATAAAGCGGGCATAGTCATCGTTCTTTTTACCTGCATTTTCAGCACCATTTGCAATGTTGTGGGCCCCACTTATATAGGCGATGCTCTTGATGTTTTAAATGAGCAGGTAGCTTTAAAAATTCAGGGTCAACAAATTTCTGCAGAAACTCTTGTGCCGTACTTGCTTATTCTTCTGGTTGTTTACGGCGGAATGGCTGTTTTCTCTTTTATTCAGCAATACACGATGGCAGGAGTTACTGCAAAAATAGTTCGCCGTTTAAGAGAGGATATTAACGGAAAATTATCTCGTTTACCTTTAAAATATTTCGATTCAAATGCTAAAGGTGATATTCTTTCAAGAATTGTTAACGACATTGATAATATAAGCAACACTCTCCAGCATAATATGGTTTCTGTTGTTACATCTGTTATAACAATTGCAGGAGTTTTTGTTATGATGCTTGTAACAAACTGGTTTTTAACCCTTATTATTGTTGCAATCGTTCCTCCGGCTGCGGCTATTGCTTTAAGCATTATGAAGGTTTCAAAAAAGCTCTTCAAAAAGCAATGGGACAGAACAGGTGAGCTCAATGGCCATGTTGAAGAAATGTATACAGGCCATAAAATTGTTCGCCTTTTCGGGCAGGAGCAGTTGGCGGTTGATGAGTTTAATGATATCAACGATGAGCTTACCGATGTGAGCCGCCGTGCTCAGTTTATTTCCGGTACCATTGCTCCGTTTATAAATCTTATTGATAACATTGGCTATATTCTGATTGCGATTATCGGCGGTTATCTTATTGTAAATGAAGGCGTTTTTTCCATAGGCGAAACAGTGCTTTATGATATGGGAGAAAGCTTTACAATAGGCGGAATTCTAACCTTTATTACATATTCCAAGCTTTTCACATCGCCTATTTCTCAGCTTGCTCAAATTGTTAATAATTTGCAGTCCAGCATGGCTTCCTCCGAAAGAGTTTTCGCGCTTTTGGATGAACCGGAGGAAATTGCCGATGTAAACAGAGATAGCTTAATTTTCAAAAATGAATTAAAATTTGAAGACGTGAGCTTTTCCTATTCACCTGATAAGCCCCTTATGGAAAACCTTAATATAACAGTAAAACGGGGCGGCCTTGTGGCGCTTGTTGGTCCTACGGGAGCAGGTAAAACCACATTTGTTAATTTGCTTATGCGCTTCTATGATGTTAACAGCGGCAAAATAACAATTGATGGGGTGGATATCAGAGATGTTCCCCGAGACGATTTGAGGGCGCTCTACGGAATGGTGCTTCAAGATACCTGGCTTTTCAACGGTACTGTTATGGATAACATCCGCTATGGTAGCCTGGAGGCTTCTGATGAAGAGGTTATTCAAGCGGCAAAAGCCGCAAAAGCTGAGGAATTTATTTTGGCCTTGCCGGATGGCTATAACACCGTTCTTGATGAAAACGGCACAAATCTTTCTCAAGGGCAACGCCAGCTTTTGACGATTGCAAGAGCTTTACTCAAAGACCCGCAAATTCTTATTCTTGATGAAGCTACAAGCTCTGTTGATACAAGAACCGAGCTTTTGGTGCAAGCGGCTATGAGCGAAATAATGAAGGGCAGAACAAATTTTGTTATTGCTCATCGCCTTTCTACAATTCGAAAAGCAGATGAAATTCTTTTTATAGATGGCGGTGCGGTTAAAGAGCGCGGTACTCACGATGAGCTTATTGAAGCCGATGGTCTTTATGCTGATATGTATTACAGCCAATTCGGAGGAAGAGTTTCACAAAGAAAGCTTGATACGGATTTTTAAATCAGTGGCAAGTTGTTGGTGGCAAGTGGTAAGTTTTGGGGCGCGAAAATGCGCCGAAAGAACATTTTAGTACTTACAATATAAACACAACGAGGTGATGTATTGCCTACCATAGAAGAAAAAAGCTTTAATTTTGCCGTAAGAATTGTAAGACTAAAAGATTTTTTAGTAAACGAGAAAAAAGAATATGATATTGCTCGGCAACTGTTGCGCTCCGGAACCAGTATCGGAGCCAATGTAGCGGAAGCACAACAAGCTCAAAGTCAAGCAGATTTTTTAACAAAAATGAATATTGCTTTAAAAGAAGCTACTGAGACAAAATTTTGGTTGCGCCTCTTAAATGCAACAGATAAACTTACAGAAAATGAGATAAAATCTATATTAAACGAGTGTGTTGAGATAGAAAAGATTTTGTATTCAATAGCCAGAACAACTAAAAACAAATTACAAAAATAGTTAAATAGAGCAAAGTGAATAGAGCAACTGCATTGTTACAATGCCGACCGCAGGTCCCGAAACCTGCCACTTGCCATTTTCCATTTGCAACTATTCAACCTGAAAGGATAAATATTATGAAGAACACAGAAAAATCTATGGAAAAACTCGTTGCTCTTTGCAAGGGCAGAGGCTTTGTTTATGCAGGCAGCGAAATTTACGGTGGCCTTGCAAACACTTGGGACTATGGCCCCCTTGGTGTTGAGCTTAAAACAAACATCAAAAACGCTTGGAGAAAGAAGTTTATACAGGAAAACCCTTATAATGTTGGCCTTGACAGCGCTATTCTTATGAATCCTCAGACATGGGTAGCTTCAGGTCACCTTGGCGGTTTTTCTGACCCTCTTATGGATTGCCGCGAATGCAAAACCCGCCACAGAGCTGATAACCTTATTGAAGATTTTGACGGCACCAATGTTGCAGGCTGGTCAAATGAGCAGATGATGGAATATATTAAAGAGCATGCGATTGCCTGCCCTCAGTGCGGCAAGCATAACTTTACAGATATCCGCCAGTTTAACCTTATGTTTAAAACATTCCAGGGTGTTACAGAGGATAGTAAGAACGAGCTTTATCTTCGCCCCGAAACTGCTCAGGGTATTTTTGTAAACTTTGCAAATATTCAGAGAACAACACGGAAAAAGGTTCCTTTTGGCGTTGCTCAGATAGGTAAATCCTTCCGTAATGAAATTACTCCCGGTAACTTTATTTTCCGCGTTCGCGAATTTGAGCAGATGGAGCTTGAATTTTTCTGTAAGCCCGGAACAGATCTTGAATGGTTTGAATATTGGAGAGGCTTCTGCCGCGATTGGCTCTATTCTCTTGGTATCAAGGAAGAAAACCTTCGCCTTCGCGACCACGATCCTGAGGAGCTTTGCTTCTATTCTAAAGCAACAACAGACTTTGAGTATCTTTTCCCCTTTGGTTGGGGTGAGCTTTGGGGCGTTGCCGACAGAACAGACTATGACCTTACTCAGCATATTAACACATCAGGCAAAAGCCTTGATTACTTTGACCCTGAAACAAATGAGAGATATATTCCATATGTTATTGAACCCTCTCTGGGTGTAGAAAGGCTTTTCCTTACAATTCTTACAGAGGCTTATGACGAGGAAATTGTTGATGCCGAAAAGAATGATACAAGAGTTGTTCTTCGCCTTCATCCTACTCTTGCGCCCTTCAAATGCGCAATTCTCCCTCTTTCAAAGAAGCTCAATGAGCAGGCAACAGAGATTTTCTCAAGCCTTTCAAAGAAATTCAACGTTGATTTTGATGATGCAGGCTCAATTGGTAAAAGATATCGCCGTCAGGATGAAATCGGTACACCCTTCTGCATCACTTATGACTTTGACAGTGTTGAAGATGGTTGCGTAACAGTTCGCGACAGAGACACTATGGAGCAGGTTCGCATTGCTATTACAGACCTTGAAAAGTATATTGAAGAAAAAATCGCTTTTTAAGAAACCATAATATAAAAATAAAATGAGCTGTAAAAAAACGTGAGTTTTTTTACAGCTCATTTTTTTATTTTAGGATTTCATAAATCAAGGGCTGGGCTTCGGGCGCTTTTTCCGAAAAGGTAAATGAGGATAAGAGCTTTGCTTCTGCATTTGAAAGAGTATCCTCCTTGCAGGTGTAAAGGGTAGCTAAAACATCTCCCTTATTTATTTTTTCTCCTGTCTTTTTATGGAGAATGATGCCTGCGCTCATATCAATAGAATCTTCTTTTGTTTCTCTGCCTGCACCTAATATAACAGATGCAATTCCTACTGCTTCTGTATCAATTTTTTCAATGTAGCCGGTATAATCGGATAAAATATCCTGAGAATATTTTGCTTTCGGGAAAAGCTCAGGGCTTTCAAGCCAGGCGGAGTTACCGCCCTGGCAGGAAATCCATTCTTTGAATTTCTCAAAAGCTTTGCCTGAATAAAGGGCATTTTCTGAAAGCTTTCGGGCATCTTTTTCCGTAATGCTTTTTGAAAGGGCAACAATCTGAGTTGCAAGAGAAAGGCAAACCTCTTTTAAATCCTCCGGCCCTTTGCCGGTGAGAACCTGGATAGCTTCTTTAACCTCAAGAGAATTACCGATGTTTTTTCCTAAGGGTATATCCATATTTGTTATAACTGCCGCAATATTCCTGCCGCAATTTTTACCGATTTTCACCATTTCTGACGCAAGCTGCTTTGCATCCTGCGGGGATTTCATAAACGCTCCCGAGCCGTATTTAACATCCAAAACTATCGTGTGAGAGCCTGCGGCAAGCTTTTTAGACATAATGCTGGAAGCAATAAGAGGTAAACTGTCAACTGTTGCGGTAACATCCCTTAAGGCGTAAAGGCGCTTATCTGCAGGGGTCAGGTTGCCTGTTTGCCCTATAACTGCTATGCCGATTTTTTTTACTTGATTGAAAAATTCTTCGGGTGAAAGCTCTGTGTTAAAGCCCTCAATCGATTCCAGCTTATCAACCGTGCCGCCTGTGTGACCCAAGCCCCTGCCACTCATTTTTGCAATAATGCATCCTAAGGAAGCAACAATAGGGGCAACTATGAGGGTTGTTTTATCGCCTACGCCACCGGTGCTGTGTTTATCAACGGTAAGGCTGCCGAATTCCGACAAGTCAACAGTATCGCCCGACTCCGCCATTGCGATGGTTAAATCGGCGGTCTCCCTTTCTGTCATACCGTTAAAGAAAACTGCCATACAAAGAGCGGAGGCCTGATAATCGAATATTTCGCCTTTAGTAAAGCCTTTAATAAAAAAATCTATTTCTTCGGTGGATAATTCTCCGCCATCCCGCTTCTTTTTTATTATATCATATATTCTCATAGGTAACCTCGTTTTTTATAGTTGTAAGTTGCAGGTTGCAAGTTAAGGGCGCTGCGTACCACATTACATAAAGTTGAAAGATGCAAGATATTACTAACTTGCAATTTGTCATTTGCTACTTTCCGCTTATTTTACATTTTCAGGGCTAAATGATAACGGTAATAAATCGCTTAATGTAATCTCCTTAAAGCTATCAGGGGTTTCGCCTAAAAGCAAAATAAAATTATCATCGCAAAATTCTCTTAAAACCTGCCTGCATACTCCGCATGGGGCAAATATGCCATTGATTTCCCCGTTTTTTCCGCCAACAACGGCAATTTTTGAGAATTCTTTTTCGCCTTCGGAAACTGCTTTGAAAACTGCCACGCGCTCGGCGCAAACTGTGGGGCCGAAAGCGGCATTTTCAATGTTTGTGCCTGTAAAAACCTTGCCTGATTTCGTTAAAAGAGCAGCACCAACCTTGCAGCTTGAATATGGTGAATATGATTTTTCCATAGCCCTTAAGGCTTCGAGGTATAATTCTTTATCTGTCATAACATCACTCTTTTATAAGAATATTTTCTATTGTTTTTGCAATATAATCAAAGCCTTCAATAGTACCCAGGTTTTCAGGGTTAATATTTTTGCCGTAAAGTAAAAAGGGGACATATTCTCGGGTGTGGTCAGTTCCTTTAAAGCAAGGGTCGCAGCCATGGTCGGCGGTTATTATAAGAGCATCGTTTTCGCTCATATTTTGAATAAAACCTTCCAACCATTTATCAAAATCCGAAAAAGCTGTTGCGTAGCCGTTTGCATCTCTGCGATGGCCGTAAACCATATCGAAATCCACAAGATTTATAAAGCATAAGCCGTTAAAATCTTTGTTTTGGTATTCGGTTGCTTTCATCATACCATCTGCATTGTTTTCGGTGAAAACATATTCTGTGATACCTTTACCTGCAAAAATATCGTTGATTTTACCAATGCCAATAACATCAAAATCTTGGTTTTTTAATCTATCAAGCAAGGTTTCTTTTGGCGGAGCTATAGAAAAATCATGTCGCCTTGAAGTTCTTTTGAAGGGGTATTGACCTTCAAAGGGCCTTGCAATAACACGCCCAACCCCCAAATCATCAGATAAAAGCTCTCTTGCAATTTTGCAATATTCATAAAGCTTTTCGGGAGAAATAATGCTTTCGTGGGCGGCTATCTGAAAAACGCTGTCGGCAGAGGTGTAAACAATAAGCTTACCTGTTTTTAAATGCTCTTCTCCGTAATCCCTTATAACCTCTGTTCCCGAATAGGTTTTATTGCAAAGAATACCCCTGCCCGTTTTTTCTGAGAATTTATCGAGAAATTCTTTCGGAAAGCCTTGAGGGAAGGTGGGGAGGGGTTTTTCGGAAACAACGCCGGCAATTTCCCAATGGCCTATGGTTGTGTCTTTACCATTTGATTTTTCCTGTAGCCTGGCTACCTTACTTTTTAAAGTGCCTTCACCTAAAAACGAAAGTCCGTCAATATGGGTGTAGCCTAAGCTTTTAAGAGTTGGTATATTAAAATATTTTGTTTTTGCAATGCTTTTGATTGTGCTGCAGCCGGCATCACCGAAATCCCGGGCATCCGGAGAAGCGCCTATACCGCAGCTATCAAGCACAATAAGAAAAACTCGCTTTATATCATTCATTATTCATCGCAACCGCCGTTTCCAGAGATAGCTTCATCATATCCGTAAAGGAATTCTGCCTCTCCTCTGCAGAAAGGGCTTCTCCTGTTACTAAATGGTCAGAAACAGTAAGGATGGCAAGGGCTCTTTTTCCGCTTCTGGCGGCATTCATATAAAGAGCGGCGGCTTCCATTTCTACCCCCAAAACGCCCATTTTCCGCCAAAGAGCCGATGAGGTTAAATCATCGGGTAAGCCGGAATTATCATTATAGAAGGTGTCAGATGAAACAACATTTCCTACAACATAATTAACACCCATTTTTTCAGCAATATCTGCCGAGGCTTTTAAAAGTGTATAGTCTGCAATAGGTGCAAAGGTGCCGGGAAGATTAAAGGTGTGGGCATAGCTTGAATCGGTGCAGGCGCCCTGAGCAATAATTATATCGCGCACCCTTACTTTTTCGCACATTCCTCCGGCAGAGCCAACGCGGATGATGTTTTCAACGCCGAAAAAATTATAAAGCTCATAGCTGTAAATGCCTATTGAGGGCATACCCATTCCCGAAGCCATAACGGAAACAGGAGTTCCCTTGTAGGTTCCTGTGTAGCCGTGAATTCCTCTAACATTATTAACTAATTTTGCGTTTTCAAGAAAATTTTCCGCAATGAATTTTGCTCTTAACGGGTCGCCGGGCATAAGCACGGTTTTAGCAAAATCCTCGGGGGTTGCGTTGATGTGAGGGGTGGGGTAGTTCATAGTACATCCTCCTGTTTTGATTTATACACAAAAAGTGGCAAGTTGCAAGTTTTGGGAAGCTCCGATTCCGAATATTATAACAAATTATTCTAACCATAGTTTCTTTTTATAAAATCTCAAAATAGCAAAAAAATTCAGAACAATAATATCTTGTATCTTTCAACTTTATATAATGCCGGGCGCAGCACCCTTAACTTGCCACTTACCACTTAAATTCTGTACATCTTATACATAGTTGAATAAAGTCCGTTTTGAGCAGTAAGCTCTTCATGATTACCGCTTTCGGCTATACCGTCTTTGGTTACAACAAGAATTTTATCGGCATTTTTGATTGTTGTTAATCTATGGGCAACGGTTAATGTGGTTCTGCCTTTTGCAAGGCGCTCAAGCGATTGTTGAACGAGATATTCGCTTTCATTATCAAGGGCGCTTGTTGCCTCGTCAAGAATAAGAATTTTCGGGTTTTTAAGGAAAACCCTTGCGATGCTTATTCTCTGCTTCTGACCTCCCGAAAGCTTTACGCCGCGCTCGCCTACATAAGTTTCGAATCCATCAGGCAATTTGTCAATAAACTCTTCTGCGCCTGCAAGGCGGGCAGCTTCGCGTATTTCTTCATCTGTAGCGCCGGGTTTGCCGTATTCAATGTTTTCTCTTACGGTTCCCGAGAATAAATACACATCTTGTTGAACAACGCCTATATTTTCTCTCAGGCTTTTAAGCGTAACATCTCTGATGTCGGTGCCATCAATTTTTATTGTTCCCTCTGTTAATTCATAAAAACGGGGAATCAGGTTGCAGATTGTGGTTTTTCCGCCGCCTGAGGGACCCACAAGAGCAAAGCTTTCTCCTGCTCCGATTTTGATGTTTATATTGTCAAGAATTTCATCGGTTTCATCGGAATATCTGAAAGATACATTTTGAAATTCAATTGAACCTTCTTTAACAGAAAGCTCGGTTGCATTTTCTTTATCCTTGATTGTGGGCTCTGTGTCCATAATTTCGGCAAATCGTTCAATACCTGTCATACCTCTTTGAAACTGCTCTGCAAAATCGATAATTTTTCTTATTGAGGTAAGAAGAGTTGAAATATAAAGAAGGTAAGCAATATAATCGGCTGCGTTGATTTTCCCCTTAACAAGAGCAAAAGCCCCGGCAACAACTATGAGGATATACATTATGCCCTCGAAAACCCTGTTAATTGAGCTATGGGAGCCCATATATTTATAAACCTTTGATTTGATTTCAAGAAATTTTTCATTTCCCCTTTTAAATTTCTTTTCTTCTATTTTTTCATTGGCGAAGGATTTAACGACTCTTACACCAAGGAGGGAATCTTCAATCTGGCTGTTCAATTCACCTACAACCACTCTTGATTCTCTGAATCCGTCGCGCATACGTTTTCTGAAAAATTTAAGGCAAATTGCCATAACGGGAATAACCGCAAATAAAAGGAGCGTAAGCGGAAGATTTATGAAGCTTAAAATGATAAAGGAAACTGCAATTTTTATACCCGCGATAAAAAATTCTTCAGGGCAATGGTGAGCAAACTCCGTAACATCAAAAAGGTCGCTTGTGATTCTGGACATTATTGTGCCAACCTTTGTGTTATCGTAATAGGAATATGAAAGCTTTTGAAGATGCTCAAATAAATCCTTTCGCATTTTTGTTTCCATTTTAGTGCCCATAATATGGCCTACCGATGCCATATAGTAGTTAGCTACGGCATCAATAATCCTCATTATAAGATACATTGCCCCAACGCCTAAAATAACTGCAGGAGTTAAAAGGGAAATATCTGTTGTTACTGCGTTTGTTATGTAACGCACTATCATTGGTAGCGCAAGCTCGCAAACAGTAGTAAGAGATGCGCAGAATAAATCGAATATAAGGGTTTTTATATGTTGCTTGTAATAGGGCAAAAAGCGCTTTATGAGGTGCGCATTGCCGCTTTTTTCTTTTTTTGTCATAAATCCTCCCGGGTTTTAAAAAACCCCGAAACAGTATTCTGTTTCGGGGCGTAAATCACATTTTCTCAACAACAGATTTAACAGCGTTAACAAATATTTCGAGGCCTGCCTTGAGAGTTTCATCATCGGCTAAAAGGCAAGGCATAAGCTTAACAACGTCGTTGTTTCTGCCTGCTCTTTCAACAATAAGGCCGTTGTCAAAGCATTCCTTGACTATTGCTTTTGAAACTGCATCGGAGCACACCTTGTTGCAGTCAACGCCCCACATAAAGCCTATACCGCGAACATCAAAGTTCTCGTTGATATCTTTAACTTTTGAAAGATATTCTTTGATAATTTCGCCTTTACGCTGAACCTCTTTTTCAACATTTTCTTTGAGCATTATTTCAAGGCCCGCTTTTGCGGCAACAATTGAAAGCTGGCTTCCGCGGAATGTGCCGTTATGCTCGCCCGGTTTCCAGATATCAAGCTCGGGCTTAAACAGAACAAGGGCAAAGGGCATACCATAACCGCCGATTGATTTTGAAAGCGTAACAATATCCGGTGTTATACCTGCGCGCTCAAAGGAGAAATAGGTGCCGGTTCTTGCAGAACCTACCTGAATATCATCGCAAACAAGCAGAATATCGTTCTTTGTGCAGAAATCTCTGAGTCCTTTAAGGAAATCTACACTGAAAACATGAATACCGCCATCTGCCTGAACCGGTTCAATGAAAACTGCGGCAGGCTTTGAAATGCCGGAATGGTCGTCATCAATAAGAGTTTGCATATATTTTAAAACATCAAGCTCCGGAAACATATATGGTGACGGCATATGAGTAACGTCGGTTAAAACCACGCCTGCACCCTCTCGGGAATCACGGTCGGTGGTCATAGAAAGTGAGCCCAAGGTCATACCGTGGAATGCACCCATAAAAGCGAAGATATTATTTCTTTTTTTAACTTTTCGGGCAAGCTTCAAGGCAGCCTCTACCGCATTTGTTCCTGTTGGGCCGGGGAATTGGATTTTGTAATCAAAACCACGGGGCTCAAGAACATTTTTTTCGAAATATTCTATGAAATCGCGTTTAGCAGCGGTAAACATATCAAGGGAGTGGATTATGCCGTCATTCGCAAGATATTCCATAATCTGAGCCTTGATATAGTCGTTATTATGGCCATAGTTTAAAGCGCCTGCACCGCAGAAAAAGTCGATATATTTTTTTCCGTCCTCTGCGAAAATAAAAGAATCCTTAGCCTTAGTAAAAACCGCAGGGAAATTACGGCAATATGAGCGTACCTCAGATTCATATTTATCGAAAATTTGTGTATTCATAAGCATTTTCCTTTCAAATGCGCCAAAAATTCTACATAACAAAGTTATTATAGCACTTACTTTTAAATATTCCAATATCTATAATAAAAAAATTAAACAAATTTAAATAATATATTGAACTTTGCGCTTTATTTTGTTAAAATTTATGATGTGAAAATTTGGTTTCAATAATAAAATATATCGCAAAGGAGAAAAAGAGATGGCTCAACCTATTAAACTTTTTCCTCAGTTAACAAGGGTTGTAAGTCACTTCAAAAAATATGATATTGAAGTGCCCAAGGCTTTGCTTGAAATAAAGCCTAAAAAACCCGATTTAACAGATTTTCCCTATCCGCTTCCCCAAAAGAAAAAGGATTACACTTGCTTCTGCGAGGGCGAAAACGGTGTTGTTTGGTACGGCTCAGGTGGGGGAGTAACTCGCTATGACCCAAATGCAAAAAGCATCTATGATGTTGTTATGTATTTCAGCGCAAGGCGCGATCTTTTAGATAATAATGTTCAGGCTCTTTTTGCTGACGGCAACGGTGTTTGGGTGCTTACGGCAAACGGCGTTACTCATATAGATATGGTAAAAATGAGCATGGAAGAAAAGGCGAACCTTCTTCTTGAAGAAACTCTTACATATGTTCAACGCCACGGAATGGTAAGCCAGAAGCGACTTGCCGAGGCAGGTAACCTGAAATCCGCGCTTCCCTATGGCCATTCAGATAACGACGGTAGCTTTTCGGCAGGCTATGCAATGGGTGAAATTTTCCATTATGCAACATTGAAAAAAGAAAAGGGTGCTTACGATGACGAAACCCTTAAAGCTCGCGAGATTGCAATGCGCGCAAGCGAGGCAACTCTTCTTTTGATGTATATTGCAGGCAGGGGCGATGGCTTTGTTGCAAGAACCTACCTTACAAAAGATGAGCCTGTGCCCGATGACGGCCTTTTTTATAAGAAAAACGGTGCAACAGCAGCATTGCTTAATACAACCGATGCCCGCAATAAAAAAATTGTTGGCCTTGAGGTTAAGGCAGATGCACCTATTCCCGAGAGGCTTCGCAAATTATATACCTCTGAAGGTTACGAGGATACCGACATTGTTTATAAGGGTGATACAAGCAGCGATGAAATAACTCACCATTATATGCACCTTCTTGTTGCCCATGAGTTTTTAGGCTGCGAGGATGCTGAGTATGATGAGCTTCTTAAAACTGCCGCCAGAAACACAATGAATCATATCATAGATAACGGTTTTCAGCTTCGCGAGGCGGATGGCAAGCCTACTACTTGGGCAAAGTGGAATGAAGAATATTTTAACTCAGGTATGGGTTGGGCAGATGCTTGCCTGAATGCCGGCGAGCTTCTTATGTTTCTGAGAGTTACAATGCATATTACAGGCGAAAGCGGTAAATGGCAAGAAACCTATGATATGCTTTGCGAAAGAGGCTACGATGAGCTTACTATGGGGCATTTTGACCGTTTCCACCATGTATGCCTTCAGGGTGGTATTGATGACAGAGAGGATATAATGTACGGTGACCATAACCTTGCTGTGCTTTCTCTCTGGGGCCTTGCAACCCTTGAGCCCGATGAAAACTGCAAGCAGATGTTTATAAAAGCTTTCAGAAGCTGGAGATATTCTCTTGCTCCTGAATATAATCCCGGCTACGATTTCCCCTATTTCCTCAGCGACCCTGAGGCAAAGCCCAATGCGGAAAGAGTTAAAACATGGTTCTATCGTTTTAATGTTTCTCGCCTTGCCAGCGCAGTTTCGTTAACATCAAGGCGCGATTATCCCGTAAAGCTTTATATGGGTGGATATAAGGAGGTTTCAGCTCTTCCGGCAAACGATGAACACTTTATTGCAAAATATGACAGAAACCCCCTTGAATATAAAAATGAAGACAGTGGCGGAGCGTTATGCGTGGAAAGCTGCTATGTCTACACATTTGCATATTGGTTGGGCAGATATTTTGGTTTCATTGAGGAGTGTGAAGAATAATGGATAAAACAATTAAGCTTATCGGAAACGCACACCTTGACCCTATATGGCTCTGGCGTTGGCAAGAGGGTTGCGGTGAGGTTCTTCAAACATTCCGCAGCGCCCTTGACAGATTAAAAGAATACAACGATTTTGTTTTCACCTGTTCCTCAGCCGCTTATTATGAGTGGGTAGAAAAAATTGATCCTCAGATGTTTGAGGAAATTAAAACAATGGTCAGAAGAGGCAGATGGGTGCCGGTTAACGGTTGGTGGGTTCAACCCGATTGCAATATGCCCTCAGGCGAAAGCTTTGCCCGCCAGGCTCTTTACAGCCAGCTTTATTACTACGAAAAATTCGGCATCACCTGCAAAACAGGCTATAACGTTGATTCCTTCGGCCACAATGCAATGCTTCCGCAGCTTCTTAAAAAAGGCGGAATGAACTCTTATGTTTTCCAGCGCCCCGGAATGCATGAAAATGCAGAAATACCTGAAAACCTTTTCTGGTGGGACAGCGCAGACGGAACAAGAATTCTTACCTACCGTATCCCCGATGGCTACGGCGCAAACGGTAAGGAAGCGCTTGACAGAAAAATAGAGGAAGCCAACAACCGCGCGGAAGAAGCCGGTCACGGAATGATGTTGTTCTATGGCGTAGGCAACCACGGTGGCGGACCTACAAAGGGAGATATTGAATACCTCAGGGAAATGACCGATCGCGAGGGCTACAACGAGCTTGAATTTTCCTCTCCCGATGAATATTTTGAGGATATGCTAAACCAATTTTTACATCTTAAAAATTGGGGTACGGAGCTTCAGCATCATGCCAGCGGCTGTTACAGCGCAACGAGCCTTGTAAAAGAGCTCAACAGAAAGGCAGAAAATGCTCTTGCCGCCGCAGAAAAGTGGGATACTATTGCTTCCATAGTTACAGAATCGGCGCCCGAAACAAAAGAATTTGAAAAAGCCTGGAAAAAGGTTTGCTTTAACCAGTTCCATGATATTTTATGCGGCTGCTCAATAAGAGAGGCTTATGATGATGTTAAGGAATCTCAGGGCTACGCCTTGAGCATTGCCTCAGAAGGCTACAATAATGCGGTGCTTCGCATAGCAAGAAAAATTGATACATGGGTTGAGGGTGTAAGCGATGCAGTGCTTCATACCCGCCATTACACAGGAGCAGATAACGGATTCCCCCGACCTGTTGTTGTGTTTAACCCCCATTCTTATGAGGTTAATGTTCCTGTGAGAACATATCATCCCTCAAAGGCGGTTACCGATTCCGAGGGTAACGAGGTTCTTTTCCAGAATGTTCGTTCCTCCCGTTCAAATGATGAACACCTTGACACGCTCTTTATGGCAAAGGTTGAGCCTTTCGGTTACGCTACTTACTGGCTTGAATGCGAAGATGTTAAGGCAGAAAAGGAGCTTTCCGGCGAACAGAATTTCTTTATGGAAAATGAATTCGTTTCTGTTGAGTTGGATAACCGCACAGGATATATAAAGAGCCTTGTTAATAAGGAAACCGGTGAGGAATATGCAGGCGACAATTTCCTTGCAATCCCCACGGTTATAAACGATGATAAAACAGATACATGGGCCCACAATGTGTTTAAATTCCATGATGTTAAGGGTGTTATGGAGCTTGTAAGCATTGAAAGAGTTGAAAACGGTGCTCTCAGATCAGTTATAAGAACAAAGCATAAATTCGGCGAAAGCTATCTTACTCAGGATTTTATACTTGCAAAAGGTCAAAAAACAATCCGAGTAGATTGCAAGGCTCTTTGGCAGGAAAAGTTCTCGCTTCTCAAATTTGCATTCGCAATTGGCGGAAAAGAAGAAGTTTCCACCTATGAAATCCCCTGCGGATTTATTAAAAGGGAGTGCGACGGTGATGAAGAGCCTGCTCTTAACTGGGCAGACCTTACCGTTACAAAGAACTCAAGCCGCTTAGGTCTTTCGATAATCAGCGATTCAAAATACAGCTACGATTGCCCCGGTGCAGAGCTCAGACTCACTGCTTTGAGAAACGTAATTTTTGCCGACCATTATTCCTACAGACCTGCAGCTGACTTTGATTTTACCGATGAGGGACTCAATCGATTCTCTTATGGTATTTATGTTCATTCCGGTGAGGCAGAAAACAGCGATATTGTTAAAGAAGCTCATATTTTCAACAATAATATTGTTGCAGTTCCCGAAAGCTATCATAAGGGCGAGCTTCCCCAAAAGAATTGCTTTATGTATACAAATGCTGACAATGTTCTCATAACCGCGCTCAAGCGTTGCGAGGACGGAAGCGGTGATATTATCATCAGGCTTTATGAAACAAAGGGCGAAGAGGTAACTCGATGCTATCTTATGTCAAAGCTTTTTGATAACGGCTTCTGGTTTGATATCGGTAAGCATGAAATTAAAACCTTCAGGGTTGACCATGAGCTTAACGTTACAGAGGTTAACTTCCTTGAGGGAATTGTAGATTGAAAATAAAAACTGCTCTCCTAAAACGGAGAGCAGCATACATCAGAATAATTTATATTTTTCAATTTTCCGGCAAACTAAAATTGTTAATGCAATTTTTAGTAAATCGGGAATAATAAAAGGAACAACGCAGGAAAGAATAGCGGTTTTAATGCTTAGAAGAAAATCTCCTTGGTTGCAAAATATGGCGAACCATAATGCGCCTGTAATATAGCAAGCCGTAAGGGCGGCAAAAAGACCGAAAAGCTTTGCGCGAGGATTCCTTTTTAAAAGGCCGGTTACAAGCCGGTAGGCTAAGCCGGAAAAGAAAAAGCCTGTTATAAATCCGCCGGTTGCATCAAAAAGGTGACCTATACCACCCGAAAAACCTGAAAAAACAGGTAAGCCTACAGCTCCTGAAAGAATGTATAAAATTATGCAAACAGTTCCCTTTTTACCACCCAAAAGGTAAAGGGCACAGAAAACACCGAAAAGCTGCATTGTAAATGGCACGGTGAAGGGAATGGTAATTAACGAGCAAACCGCAATAACCGCGGAAAAAAGTGATATCAGAATAATGCTTTTGATTTTTAAATCAGAAATCATTCTTTGTTTTCTTTTG
This sequence comes from Acutalibacteraceae bacterium, assembly GCA_045604445.1. Lineage (GTDB taxonomy): Bacteria > Bacillota > Clostridia > Oscillospirales > Acutalibacteraceae > DTU089. Next base: position 39,440 of record JAZUOA010000168.1, on the reverse strand, counting down.
TCACTCAAATTTTTTCACCCCGTTGAAGAATAGCAAAAAACAAATGGCTTGTCAAATTCTTCAAACGGTTATATAAAGCAAACTTTTATTGAAAGAAGGAAAAATATGGATATCTTGACAGATGTAGGCTCAAAAATCCTTAGTATTTTTGATGCCGTAACAGGAATGGATTTTACATCCGAAATACTTCCTATGCTTGTGATGTGGGCAATAGGTGGTCTTCTTATTTACCTTGCAATTGCTAAGGATATGGAGCCAACGCTTCTTTTACCTATGGGATTTGGTACAATCCTTGTTAACTTACCCCTTGCCCTTGTTGAGGGCGTTATTTCGGAGCATGGTGCTATCGAGGTGCTTTATAATGCAGGCGTTGCCAACGAGCTTTTCCCGTTGCTTCTCTTTATCGGTATCGGTGCTATGATCGACTTCGGCCCGCTTCTTTCAAATCCGAAGCTTATGATTTTCGGTGCGGCTGGGCAGTTCGGTATATTCTTCACGCTTACCGTAGCATCTCTCTTCTTCCCCATAAATGAGGCGGCTTCTATCGCTATTATCGGTGCGGCAGATGGCCCCACATCAATTTTCGTTGCATCAGAGCTTAATTCTCAGTATATCGGTGCAATTATCGTTGCGGCTTATTCATATATGGCTCTCGTTCCTATTGTTCAGCCCCCTGTTATCAAGCTTCTTACAACTAAAAAGGAACGCCGCATCCGTATGAAATATGAGGGCAAATCTGTTTCTAAAACAACAAGAATTCTTTTCCCCATCATTGTTTCAATTATTGCAGGCGTTGTTTCGCCCCAGAGCGCAGTTCTTATCGGCTTCCTTATGTTCGGTAACCTTATAAGAGAATGCGGTGTGCTTGATTCTCTTTCAGAAACAGCCCAGAAGGTTCTTGCAAATCTTATTACAATCCTTCTCGGTATTACCGTTGCAAGAAATATGAATGCAGAAGCATTCTTAACATGGGAAACAGCGCTCATTCTCGGTCTCGGTCTTGTAGCTTTCATTTTCGACACTGCAGGTGGCGTGCTTTTTGCAAAATTCTTGAATCTTTTCCTTCCCGAAGGCAAAAAATTCAACCCGATGATTGGTGCGGCAGGTATTTCTGCATTCCCCATGTCCTCCCGCGTTGTTCATAAAATGGGTCTTGAAGAGGATAACCAGAACTTCCTTCTTATGCATGCAACAGGTGTTAATGTTTCGGGTCAGGTAGCTTCGGTTATTGCCGGTGGTATGATTTTGAAATTCTTCGGTTAATAAGGAAAGGAGATATATAAAATGTTTAAAATTCTTTCATTTTTTATGACCCTTGCAGCAGTTGCTCCCGAAGCAGCTAAAGGTCTTTCGTTTACAACAGAAAACCTGGGAGAAGCTCTTCTTTGCTCGCTTGCAGGTATGGTAGGTATCTTTGTTGTTGTAGGTGTTATCATTCTCAGTGTAGGTATTCTTAACAAAGCAGGCTCGCGTCCTTCAAAGAAAAACGATAAATAATTATTCAATTAAGAAACGGCTCTGTTGAGCCGTTTCTTGCTATATGCACATAAATATTGTGCAAAAATTATTAAAGTTTCCACTTGTAATTGTTTTTCCAAAGTATTACAATATACTATAACTAATTATGTGTGGAAGTGTTTTCGCATGTTAAAGGTTTTTTGAAACGGGGTGATGCGGTTGAGCAAACCAAACAAAAATCCCCTGTGGCAAACGACCAACAAGGAGAGAAAAAGCTACTATATTTATTTCACCGGTCAGAATATGATTTACACTCTTGTAACAACAGTTCTGGCAACGGCGCTTCTCTTTCAGGGTGTTGATGTTGAAAAAGCCGCAGGTATAACATTATTCATAAAAATATGGGATGCAGTTAATGATGCTGTTTTCGGTTGCATTTTTGATAAGGTTCGCTTTAAAAGCGGTAAAAAGTTTATGCCTTGGTTGAAGATTTCATTGATTGCAATACCTGTTTCAACAGTATTGCTCTTCTCAATGCCTGAGAGCGATAGCGAAGCCTTCAAATTAGCTTGGTATGCAATTACATATATGCTTTGGGATACTGCTTATACCCTTTGTGATGTGCCGATTTACGGGCTTGTTACGGCTATGAGTGAGCGCCTGGATGAAAGAACAGCGCTTCAGTCCTACAAAAGCATATGGGGCGGTGTTGGTTCAGGCTTGGCAACAATACTCGCTACCGTCCTTGCAGGCGAAGGTGTTGGCTTAAATTACAGCGTTGTTTCAATAATTATCGCTCTTTGTGCTCTTGTTACAATGAGCTTTATCTGCAAAAATGGTGTTGAACGCTGCGGAGGAGAAGCGGATGAAGCCTTTACCGTAAGAAAAATGTTCAAATATTTGTTTTCAAACAAAAATCTTCTTATTTATTACGGCGGAATTTTCTTCTATAGCGGTGCAAATATAGCCGGCTTAATGAATCTGGTTGTTTCATTCTATCTTTTCAACAGCTCGTTATTCAGCCTGATAGTAATGGCGCTTTCAGCCGTTCCGGCTTTGATTTTCTCGTTGCTTGTGCCAAAAATGGTAGCTAAGTTCGATAAGATGAAAATCTTTATGTTCTGCGGCATAATAACTATTGCTTTGAGCATTGTTATGTGGATTTTGGGCTATAGCAATATCTGGCTTACAGTTGCTCTTTATGTTATCCGCGCAATTCCTCAGAGCATCATGGGTGTTATGATGTTTATGTTCACTCCTGACTGCGCCGAGTACGGTAAATTCAAATCAGGAATTGAAGCAAAGGGGATTACATTCTCAATACAAACATTTATGACAAAGCTCACAGGGGCTATTTCATCATCTCTTTATTTATTCCTTTTGGGTGTTATTGGCTGGAAGGATGTTTCTGCCGCTGAAAACTTTGACCAACTTAAAGAAATGGGCATAACTCAAGCCCCGCAAACGCTTGATGGCTTATGGTTCATTTTCATAATGGTTCCTGCAATTGGTGTTGCTTTGGGTTGCCTGTGCTGGCTCTTTTATCGCTTGAGCGACCACGATGTTCAGCTTATGACAGAGGCTAACAACGGCAGAATTACCCGCGATGAAGCTATTGAAAAAATGAAAAATAAAAAAGAATTTATAAAGGTAGGTAAGTAATATGAAAACAACGAAAAAGCTTATTTCCGTAATCTGCGTTGTTGCTATGCTTGCAGGTGTTCTTTCAACCGCTTGCTATGCCGCATATGATAAGGATTATACAATCACAAATCCTTATGCAGATGTTAATTGGTCATGGGAGCAGTATAAGGCAGACCTTCATTCCCATACAACTGCATCAGACGGCGACAACACACTTAAAGAAATGCTTGAAATCAACTACAAATATGGTTTCGATATTTATGCAGTTTCCGACCATGGTATGACAAGCTACAGCTGGACAGAGCAACAGGTTATTCCCGCCTTAAAGGTTTTCCTTGAAATGAGAAAACCGGGCACAGAGCTTGTTTCCCTTGACCCTAACGGCGGACTTACCTTTGATGGCGACCGATATGATGTTGTTACAGAAAACGGTGGAGATTATTACTATCAGACGTATGAGGATGGTTCTGTTGGCCAAAAAATGATGAGAGTTCCTTTTGCAAACGAGCAGAACCCCACATCACTTAATAATGCCCACGTTAACACATGGTTCGTTGATTATGGCCACGGTCTTTTAGGCGGCACGAGTGAATATGAAACTCCTATCAAAGCCGTTGATGAGCTTGGCGGTCTTTCCGTTATCAACCACCCCGGTGAGTATACAAATGCCCGTGATGAGGAATGCACAGAGGATGCATATGATTACAGCGACACAATGTATAAATACTACATTGATAAATTTACAAGCATTCTTTCAAAATACCCCTCTTGCATAGGTATTGATATGAACTCTAAGGGCGACTCAAGAACCCGTTTCGACAGAAAGCTCTGGGATATTCTTCTTATGAATCTTGCTCCCGAGGGCAGAAATGTTCTTGGTATTGCAACAAGCGATGCCCATAGAGTAAGCGCCGCATACACAGGCTACACAATGATGATTATGCCTGAAAACACAGTTGATAATCTTAAAAATGCTATGAGCAAAGGTGAATTCTTTGCGGCAAGCAAATGCCTCGGTAACCACGAGGAGCTGGAGCTTTATGCAAATTATCTTATCGAAAACGGCGATTCGGCAGCTGCTGCAATCGGTCAGGATATTCTCGACAGGCAATCAGAGGATTACAACGCAAAATACGAAGCACCTTTTGATGTTGACGCTCCTTATATCAACGCGGTTGCAGTTGATGACGATGCAGACACAATAACTCTTGATGCCGATGATGCTCTTTGCATCCGTTGGATTACAAACGGCAGAACTGTTGCTTACGGTAACACAATTGACCTTGATGATTACAGCGGCGAAATGGGCAGCTATATCCGCGCTGAAATTTTCGGCGAAGGCGGTATTGTTTATACTCAGGCATTCCTTCTTGAGCATGATGGCGAGCTTGAAGGTAATGTTGATGCAGATTTCAAGGATTTCTGGAAATTTATCGCATTTATTCCTGATACACTTGTAAGATTCCTTGGTTCATTAGATATTTTCGGTTTTATCTGGGACGCTATGAACTGATTGAATATATTAAATGGTGCTGTGAAAACGCAAGTTTTTGCAGCACCATTTTTTGCTTGTTTTGTATTGTATTATCGGTTTTTATATGCTAAAATGAACTAAATATTGTTAAAAAGAGGTAAATCTATGAATGCTATTATAACTGTGGTAGGTAAGGACAAGGTGGGCATTATGGCAGGTGTTTGCGTTGCCCTTCAGAAAATCAACGTAAATATTCTTGATATCAGCCAAACTGTTATGCAAAATATGTTTACAATGAATATGCTGGTTGATGTCGAAAAAGCAAATGTAAGCTACCCCGAAATTGTTGAAGCTCTTGATGCAGAGGGCGAGCGCCTGGGGGTAAGCATCCGCATTCAAAGAGAAGATATTTTTAACGCAATGCACAGAATCTGAGGTGGATTATGCTTAATCAGCACGAAATATTTGAAACCCTTAATATGATAGATGAACAGCATCTTGATATACGCACAATTACAATGGGTATCTCTTTGCGCTCTTGTGCTCATCCTGACCCTGTAATTTGCGCTCAAAAGATGTATGATAAAATAACGAAATATGCCGAAAACCTTGTTAAAACGGGTGAGGATATTGAACGGGAAATGGGTATCCCGATTATAAATAAAAGAATTTCTGTTACGCCTATTGCTATAGCGGCAGAAAGCTGCGAAACAGAGGATTACACAATTTTTGCTCAAACGCTTGATAAGGCTGCAAAAGAATGCGGAGTGAATTTTATCGGTGGCTTTTCCGCCCTTGTACAAAAAGGGTTTACCATTGGAGACAGGCGCCTGATTAAATCAATTCCTGAAGCGCTTGCAGTAACTGATTATGTTTGCTCCTCGGTAAATGTTGGCTCAACAAGAGCCGGTATAAATATGGATGCGGTTAAGCTTATGGGCGAAACCATAAAGCAGGCGGCTGAAAGAACAAAGGATCGGGATGGCTTCGGTTGCGCAAAGCTTGTTGTTTTCTGCAATGCAGTTGAAGATAATCCCTTTATGGCAGGAGCCTTCCATGGTGTAGGTGAGCCGGAATGTGCAATAAACGTAGGTGTTTCGGGCCCCGGCGTTGTTTACAATGCCCTTAAAGGCGTTAAAGGCGAGCCCTTTGATGTTGTGGCAGAAACAATTAAAAAAACAGCCTTTAAAATAACAAGAATGGGTCAGCTAATTGCTTGCGAGGCCTCAAAGCGCTTGGGCGCAGAGTTCGGTATTGTTGACCTTAGCCTTGCTCCCACTCCCGCAATCGGTGACTCTGTTGCAAGAATTCTTGAAGAAATAGGCGTTGGCGTTTGCGGAACTCACGGCACAACTGCAGCGCTTGCAATGCTTAACGATGCGGTAAAAAAGGGCGGCGTTATGGCGTCATCAAGCGTTGGTGGCCTTTCGGGCGCATTTATTCCCGTTTCTGAGGATGAGGGAATGATTGCCGCCGCAGAGCAAGGAGTTTTAACCCTTGATAAGCTGGAGGCTATGACTTGCGTTTGCTCCGTTGGCCTTGATATGATTGCAGTTCCCGGTGATACCTCTGCCGAAACAATTTCTGCGATTATTGCCGATGAAGCCGCAATAGGTATGATAAACAATAAAACAACCGCAGTAAGAATTATCCCTGCGCCCGGAAAAAAGGTTGGGGATTCCATTGAGATGGGTGGTCTTTTAGGTACAGCTCCCGTTATGCCGGTTCATAGCGAAAGCAGTGCGGATTTTATAAACAGAGGCGGCAGAATTCCTGCTCCGCTTAATAGTTTAAAGAACTGAGGAAGTGTTAATATGGTAATTATCAACGAACATTTTAAAGAAACCTTAAATAAGCTGGGAATATGTCCCGAAGGCGTTGCCGCAGTTGAAAAATGCGCTGGAAAGGTAGAAAAAACAAAAAGCTTCAACAAGAAATTTGAGGCGCTTATAAATGAATACTTATATCCTGAAGCTCATGATTTCGGTAAGCTTTTTGATAAGGCGAAATTGCTTTCAATTATGTATGGAGTGAAGGAATACACCCTTGATTTTGTTCTGCTTGTCCGTATGGCTGAGGTTATGCATCAAAAGTATAAGGAGAGAGGTCTTTCCGATGAGCTTTTCTGGAATACAATTATGGATTTGCGCTATAAATTTGATGAATGCGTAGATTGCAAGGAGGTTTACGGTACCTTTGTTGCGGGTTGGAATACAGAGTTTTATAATCTTCGCCGTTTCTGCTTGGGCAGATATCAATATGATATGTCCACCTTCGGCAAAGAGGATTACACAACCTCTGCAGGCATAACAATCAAAAAAGGTGAAAAGGTTTTAGGCTTCCATATTCCCTCCTCGGGTGTGCCCCTTACTGATGAGGTTCGCCTTGATTCCTTTAAAAAAGCGTATGAGTTTTTTGAGGATTATCGCCGTGAGGATGGCCTTATGATTTTTGTTTGCGGTTCCTGGCTTCTTTACGAGGGTCATCGTGAATTCCTTCCGGAAAAATCAAATATTCTTAAATTTATGAGCGATTTTGAAATTATCGAAAGCGAAGAAAAGGATAAATTTGATGATGCCTGGCGCGTTTTCGGTAAATATGGTTATAAATCACCAAAAAATTGGCCTGAAAATACTTCTATGCGTAAAGCGTTTAAGCAGAGAGTTTTAAGCGGTGGCAAAACAGGTCACGGATTTGGCGTGATAGTATTTGACGGAGAGAAAATAATAAGATAACAGAAAAATTCCCCGTTTGGCTTTCATAAGCCAAACGGGGTTTTAACTTATAAAATTTTGAACATTGAAAGGAAAATTTCAAAGCTTTCTTCATAGCCTTGGGCATTAACAGGGATTTGCTGAACAATTTCAATGGAGCCACCGTTGCCGTCGTCAACGCAGTAAACAGTTGTAATAACATCATCCTCCATATCACCGCTCTGAGAACGATAAACGCTGTTATCTGCGGTGATGCTTAATCTATAAGAACTGTCAAGCTCACTGTAAAAATTAAGTGTTTCTTCGCAAAGCTCCGAATAAGATGTATCTCTATGGGGAGTAATTACCATAGTAACATTTTTATTCTCTTTCGCAACGATTCTCATAACGCCTTTTTCATCGGTGTAATCAAAATGCCTTACATCAACAAAAAGGGTGTAGTTCTTATAGGGATTCATTTCTGCCGTTGTGTGAGACGGTATGTTTTGCAGTTCGGTTTGAGCTTCCTCAGCTTTTGTTGTAGCTTCAGTTGCAATTTGGCTTGATTCCTCGGTGGTTTCAATAATTGCCGGCGGTTCTTTTTTGCCGGAAAGAAATTTTTTAACCGGCGGAGTAAGAAGCACGGTGCAAATTGCAGAAGCAATTGCAATAACTGCAAAAATCCTGTTTAAAATTTTCCTTGTTTTTTCATTCATAAGCTAATTAAGCCTTATCCTTTGAGCCGAAAAGCTCGATTTTTTCGCGCACGGTTTCTTTAATTGCTTCGCAACCGGGAGCAAGAAGCTTTCTGGGGTCAAAGCCCTTACCCTGAAGGTCTTTGCCTGCTTCGATGTATTTTCTGGTTGCATCCTGGAATGCAAGCTGGCACTCTGTGTTAACGTTGATTTTTGAAACACCGAGTTCAATAGCCTTTTTAATCATATCTGCAGGGATACCTGTGCCGCCGTGAAGAACAAGAGGCATTGTGCCTGTTTTTTCCTGAACTGCTGCAAGAGTTTCGAAAGAAAGACCTGCCCAGTTTTCGGGATATTTACCGTGGATGTTACCGATACCGGCTGCAAGCATTGTAACGCCGAGGTCAGCAATCATTTTGCATTCATCGGGGTCAGCGCATTCGCCTGCACCAACAACGCCATCCTCTTCGCCACCGATTGAACCAACCTCTGCTTCAATAGAGAGACCTTTTTCTTCGCAGATAGCAACGAGTTCTTTTGTTTTTGCAATGTTTTCATCGATGGGGTAATGAGAACCATCAAACATAATTGAAGAGAAGCCTGCTTCGATACAAGCCTTTGCACCTTCGTATGAACCGTGGTCAAGGTGAAGAGCAACGGGAACTGTGATGCCGAGCTCGTTAATCATTGCTTTAACCATATTTGCAACTGTTGTATAGCCGCACATATACTTACCTGCACCCTCAGAAACACCGAGAATAACGGGAGAGTTCATCTCCTGAGCGGTAAGGAGAATGGATTTGGTCCATTCAAGGTTGTTGATGTTGAATTGGCCAACTGCATAGTGACCGGCTTTTGCTTTTGTGAGCATGTCTTTTGCGTTAACTAAAGGCATTTTAAACACTCCTATATATAAATTTTTTTATAAACTTAAATATTTTCTTCCCTTAAATCAAGAACAAGCTCTTTTCTTGCGGGAACAAGCTTTGTATATTTAACGCCTGCGGCATCAAACATTCTTTTTGAAGCTCTTGTAGCAGATGTATCTTTATATTTATCGGAAAGATAAACAACCTCTTTAATTCCGCTTTGAATAATTGCCTTTGCGCATTCGTTGCAGGGGAAAAGAGCAACATAAATGCGGCTGTTTTCTAAGCTTTGACCGCGGCAATTGAGGATTGCATTAAGCTCCGCATGGCAAACATAAAGATATTTTGTGTCATAAGGGTCATCGCCTGAGCGCTCCCAAGGAAAAACATCATCGTCACACCCTGCAGGGAAACCGTTGTAGCCAACTGAAAGAATACGGTTTTCGTTATTAACGATGCAAGCGCCAACTTGGGTGTTGGGGTCTTTACTGCGCTCCGCGCAAAGCACGGCAGCACCCATAAAAAATTCATCCCACGAAATATATCCTTCGCGTTTAGCCATGATTTATCCTCCTTATATCCTACATTCACATCCAAATTACATTATACAATCAAACTATGAATTTTTCAATAAAATTCAGCAAAATTGGTTCTAATAAATTAAAGTTTTGAAATTTTAAGGCATTCTTAAGCTTTTAATTCTATTAAAGAAAAATAAATACACATATTTTTGGTATGCTTTATAAAACCGATAGGGGTATTGGTTTAAATAAGCTTTGGAGAAGAAATTTATGGTAAAAGATTATTTCAAAAGAGTTTTAGGGCAGTGCAAAAAATGGGAGCTCGTTTATTGGTGGGCATTGCGTTTGCTGATGATAGGCGGTATAATTTTTCGCTTGATTGAAGCAGATGAATTGGGAATGTATCAGCCGATGCAAATGGCGGCAAACCTTGTAGGTATGTTTGCGTTTGAAATTTGCCAATTATTCCCGAAGGGCAGCTTTCCCAGGCATCTTCCTGCATATTTTCAAAACATAACTATTTTAGGGTTCTTCCTTGCCTCCTTTGGTGGCGCATTTCTTAATTTTTATTATATTATTCCTGCTTATGATAAGGTTCTTCACCTTTTCGGATGTATGGAGGCTGTTTTTATCAGCTATGAGCTTGTTTGCGCATTTCAGCTTCGCGATAAAGCTGTTTGCCCGGCTAAGATTGCGGTGCTTTCTGCTTTTGGTATGGCGTTTATTTTTGCAGCAGGTTGGGAGCTTTTCGAATTCACTTTTGACCAGTGGTTTGGCGGCGATGCTCAGCATTGGAGCTTAGAGCTTGCAATAAAAGAGGCGGGTTCAAGAGATGATATATTTATGCTCATACCTCTTGATGATGCACGCTTTGAAGCCCGCTTTGCAATAATGGATACAATGGGTGATGCAATTCTTAATGCAATAGGTGCGGTTGCAATGTATATAATCTTAAGATTTAAGCCGTACAGGCACTCAGGAAAGAACAATATCAACAAAATTATTGAAGAAGAATTAGCTAAAAATACCAAAGAAATTGCAACGGTATAATTAGTTGTTGATTATTGGTAAAAAAAGTTATATAATCAATTTGTATAATTAAAAGGAGGAGTACCTATGTCTAAAAAGGTATTGGCAGTTATTCTGTCACTTATTCTTGCCTTTTCGGTAGTTGCAGTTCCCGTTGGCGCAGCAGATGCAGCCGTTGCGAGCTTCAGTATCGAAAACATTTTTAACACTTTAATTGATAAACTTATTTCATTTGTTCTTACATATCTCAATGGCTTCTGGCCGGGTTATGAGGATAAATGGGAAACTGATGACGGCTATGTTCCGGAAAACTTCTTAGAAGGTGAAGCTACCTTCGATAAAGAGGTTAACCCTGAAGCAAATTGGGCTCTTGGTTATGCCGGTGCATCTCTTCTTGAAGGTATTGAACCTTTAGATGGCGACTATTACCTTGCAGGTACACTTGAGCCTATCACAGGTCGCGTACCAACTAAGATTATTGATGACCAGCGCGTTCGCGTTTATGCTATCAGCGATGGTGTAAGTGGCATTGTTGTTCAGGCAGTTATTGACGGTTTCGGTCTTTCCAGAGGTGATGTTCAGGAAATCCGTTCAAGATTAGCAGAATTTGCTGAAAAATATAATGTTATCAGCATCAATGTTTCTGTTCTTCATCAGCATTCCTGCATTGATACCCTCGGTATGAACGTTCCTCTTGCTCCTGCTCTTATTCTCAACACAGGTAACGCTGCAACAGATGGCCTTCTTGATGAGCTTAAGGTTCAGAAAAACGAGCAGTTTATGGAAAACCTCTATGCAAAAACAGTTCTCAGCATTAAAAAGGCTGTTGCTAATATGAAAGAGGGCAAGCTTTACTATGGCGCCGCTGATATCGGTCAGTATATCCACGATAAGCGCGATCCTCAGGCAATTGACCCCGAAATCCACAGACTTCGTTTCCATCCGAAAGACGATACAAGAGAAACATGGATTCTTGAGGCAGGTATCCACTGCACAATGCTCGGTGCGGGTCCTGATGAGCTTACAGCTGATTTCCCCTACTACATTGAAAAGAGAATCCGCGAAGAAGTTCCTGCTAATGTAGTTTATGTTCAGGGTCCTGAGCTTGCTATAACTACTGATTGCGATCCTCTTGAGCTTCCCGATGATATTGACGGCATCGAAAGAATGAAAATCTATGGCGCAACTCTCGCTGACGAGGTTATCGCAATTGGCGAAAACGATGTTGAGCTTGATCCTGTTCTCAATATAAAAATGCAGGAAGTTCGCCTTGATGTTACAAACGAAATTCTTACTCTTGCAGCTCGCGAGGATGTTCTTAACCCCGTTATTGTTAAAACTGATGACGATTATCAGATGATAACAGAAATCGGTTATATGGAGCTGGGTAATAAGGTTGCTATCTTCCTTGCTCCCGGTGAATTTGACCCCATCCTTTTCTATGGCGGTCCCGAATCAGGCAACGCAGCTTGGTACGGTGGCGAATGGGAGTATCCTGATGTAAAAGACCTTACACCTTGCGAATATGTAATGGTTTACGGTCTCTGTAATGATCAGGCAGGCTATGTGCTCAGAGATAATGAATACCATTCAATGTTTACTGAGAATGAGGAGATTAACGTTATTTGCGATACCGCAGGTTCAACATTTGTTAATGCTTATATGGATCTCATCAACTCCGTAACAAACGGCTGAAAATAGCAAATAAAATTTTATCGGTGCTTTCCATTTTCCAAGATGGAAGGCACCATTTGTTTTGTCAATCTAAACAGAAATATACAGACCCTTTCGGCTCTTTGTCTATTTACAAAATTTATGATATTATGGTATAATCTTATATATGTGTTATTATGCCCTGAAAGGTGATTGTTATGGAACGAAAAAGCGGAGTGCTTATGCATATATCCTCTCTTTGGGGAGATTATTCCTGCGGTAATTTCGGGAATTCTGCCAAGGATTTTATAGATTTTTTAAAGGCTTGCGGTTTCTCTTATTGGCAGGTTTTACCCTTTGGGCTTGTTGATGAATGTAATTCACCTTATAAATCATATTCAACCTTTGCAGGCAATCCGTATTTTATAGATTTAGAGCAGCTTTTTTCTGATGGGCTTATTACCTCAGAGGAGTTAAGCTCAGCAAAGCAAGGAACACCCTATTATTGCGAATTTGATAAATTAACAGAAAACAGAGTAAAGCTTTTAATTGCTGCATCAAAACGAGCTAACAAAGCTTTAAAAGAAAAAATAGATGATTTTATCAACGGCAATAAGCACCTGAAAGAATTTTGCGAATTTATGGCGCTTAAAGCCAAAAACAATAACCTTCAATGGATTGAATGGAAGAATGAAGAATACGATGCCGAAACAGAATTCGGATGGCGTTTTATTCAATATATGTTTTTTACCCAATGGGCAAAAATAAAAAAATATGCAAATGACAGAGGCATTAGAATAATAGGTGATATTCCTATTTATGTTTCTTATGATTCTTCGGATGTTTATTCCGATAAAAGAATTTTTATGCTTGACGATAATAATCGGATGACTGATGTTGCGGGAGTTCCCCCTGATTATTTTGCAGAAAACGGTCAGCTTTGGGGCAATCCTCTTTACGATTGGGAAACTCTTGAAAAAACTGATTTTTCTTGGTGGAAAGAGAGAATATCCTTTGCATTGCAGGTTTTTGATGGAGTAAGAATTGACCATTTCAGAGCGTTTGAAAGCTTCTGGGCAGTTCCTGCAGAGGCTCAAACCGCGAAAGAGGGCAGGTGGCTTAAAGGCCCGGGTATGAAGCTTATAAATGCGATTAAATCCGTTGCAGGAGATAAGCTTATAATTGCAGAGGATTTAGGCGACATAACAAAAGAGGTTTATGAGCTTGTTGAAGAAAGCGGTTTCCCGGGAATGAGGGTTTTTCAATTCGGATTTTTCGGCGGAGAAACTCCTCACAAGCCCCATAATTACATTAACAATTGCATTGCTTATTCGGGAACCCACGATAACAATACCCTTTTAGGCTATCTTTGGGAAACTTCTATGGATACAAAAAAGGGGATTATGCGCTACTGCTCCTGTAATGAAGACAGATGGAATGAGGATGGGTGCAAGGCTATTATAAAAACCATTATGGCAAGCTCTGCGGGCATAGCGATTTTCCCGGTTCAGGATTTGTTGGGTTATGGCAGCGACACTCGCCTGAATGTTCCCGGCAGGGCAGATGGTAATTGGCTTTATCGTATAACAAAAGAGCAGCTGAATTTAATTGATAAGAATTATTTTAAAGATTTAAACGAACTTTACGGCAGGTAATTTTATGGCAGAATTAAAAGATATAACATTATTTTTATTGGATATGGATGGAACTGTTAATCTGGGCTATGACCCGATTGATGGCGCAAAAGAATTTTTATGCACCTTAAAGGAGCAGGGGAAGAATTATATTTTCTTAACCAATAATTCATCCAGAAACGCTAATGACTATGTTGAAAAAATGCGCTCCTTAGGCTTTCCTTGCGAAAAAGAAAATGTGTTTACATCCGGTATGGCGGCAGGAATGTTTTTAAAGGAAAACAAGAAAGATTCTTTAATATACGTTTGCGGAACAGAATCGTTAAAAGCAGAGCTTAAAAAATACGATGTAAATATCAGCGAAGATGGGATTGGTGCAGATACCGTTCTTTTAGGGTACGATACCGAGCTGGATTATAAAAAAATCCGAATTGTTTGCGATTTGCTTGATGGAGGAGCAGATTATTACGCAACTAATATTGATATGGTTTGCCCTATCGAAGGGGGCAGATATCTTCCGGATTGCGGAAGCTTTGCGGATATGTTTGAAAATGCAGTGAAAAGGCGCCCTGTTTTCTTAGGCAAGCCTGACAGAACAATGATAGATATTTTGGCAAAATCTGAAAATGTTCCTTATGAAAATATTGCAATGGTTGGCGATAGAATTTATACCGATGTTAAAACAGGCATAAATGCCGGCGTTACCTCTGTGCTTGTGCTTTCAGGCGAAACAACATTAGAGGATTATAAGAAAAGTGATGTTAAACCCGATTATATTTTAGATTCAGTTAAAGATATTTATAATGCAATAAAGGAGGCGTGAAAATGATTAAGAGGTTAATGATTGTTTTAACGGTTGTTGCTTTGATAGCTTCTGTTATGTCCATTGGCTTTAACGGTGTTGCAGCATATGAAGAAACTATTATTTATGGCGATATTGACGGCGATGGTAAGGTTGCCACGGTGGATGCCCGCTTGGCGCTCAGAGCGGCTTCCGGAATAGAGAGTATAACGGATGGAGAGGCTTTTAATAAAGCCGATGTTAACGGTGATGGCAGCATAACCATTTTTGATGCCCGCCAGATTTTAAGAAGCGCAATAATAGGTGTTTCATTACAACCCTCAGGCGCATTCAGCGGTGTTGAATGCGAGGGTGGCATAAGCATAACAGAAGAAAATGCGGTTGCTTTGTTTAATCAGGCTCTTAATAGAATAAAAACTGAAGAAAGCGGATATGCAGCAAGCGGAACAAGAACAAAAAGCGATGAATTAACCACTTGTTCTTCTGATAATGGTCAGCTATCAAGCTCTGTTTTAGGCTTGGTTGAGGATATAATAGCCGAGGAAGGCCCGGAGCTCGAAACAGAAACAATTCCGAAAAATTCACAAAATTACACCATTATGTCAATTGAAGGCTCTCCTTATGTTTCAAAGCTTACCGTTGATGATATTTATGGCTTAAGGGCATCCTATAATGCAGAATCGGGGCAGATTACCCTTTCGATTGCTATTCCCGATGCAGAAATTGAAGGTCTTACCCAATCGGCGTATTCAAGGCTTTTAAATACAGAAATAATGCTTGAAGAAACTAATCAGCTGTTGGCAAAGTTTTTAGGCGATGATGCGGCAATGCGCAGAGAGTTTAAAAACTGCGTTGCAACTGTTGTTATAGATGCAGCAAATCTGGATGTTTTAAATTACACCATAAATTATGAATCCGAAATGTATATTGCTGAAGCAACAATAAAAAGATTGATTTTTGATCCTATAACAATCAAAGGGCTTAAATTTGCAAAAACTCACTCTATAGAGTATGTTTTTAACTGGGGCACAGGTGAATAATTTTAAATAGGGGGATTACTATGAAAAAATATGTTCTCGCTCTCGACCAAGGGACAACAAGCTCAAGAACGATAGTTTTTGATAAAAAAGGCAGAATTGTTTCAAAGGCTCAGTTTGAGTTTGAACAAATTTATCCGAATGCAGGTTGGGTTGAGCATAATCCTTATGAAATTCTCGATTCTCAGCTTCGCTCGCTATCAATGGCATTGATAAACGGAAAAATCAATCCTAAAGAGGTTGCGGCAATTGGTATAACAAACCAACGCGAAACGACAATCCTTTGGGATAAGGATACAGGCAAGCCTGTTTACAATGCAATTGTTTGGCAATGCCGAAGAACTGCGCCTATTTGCGAAAAACTTAAAGCAGATGGGCTCGAGGAATATGTTAAAGAGCACACAGGTCTTCTTATAGATGCATATTTCAGCGCAACAAAGATTAAATGGATTCTTGATAATGTGCCTGAGGCTCGCACTTTAGCCCTCGACGGAAAACTCCTTTTCGGCACAGTTGAAACCTGGCTTATATGGAATTTAACAAATAAACAAGTGCATATTACAGATTACAGCAACGCTGCCAGAACAATGCTTTTTGATATTGAAAAGCTTTGTTGGGATGGGCGCCTTTGCAAAGAGTTGGGTATTCCTATGAGTATTCTCCCTGAGGTCAGAGAGTGTAGCTCTGTTTACGGCTATGTTGCTGAGGATATTCCGGGGCTTAAAGAGCTTGCGGGGGTCCCTATTTCAGGCGCAATTGGTGACCAGCAGGCAGCGCTTTTCGGCCAGGCATGCTTTAATGCAGGCCAGGCGAAAAATACATACGGAACAGGCTGCTTCCTTTTAATGAACACAGGCGAAAAACGAATCCGCTCCAAAAACAACCTTATCGAAGGCATAGCATGGGGAGTAAACGGCAAGGTAACTTATGACCTTGAGGGTAGCGCCTTTAATGCCGGTTCGGTTATAAAGTGGTTGCGTGATGAGCTTCGCCTTATTTCAGAACCAAGTGAATGCGATTTTCTTGCAGAAAGCGTTAAGGATGCTAACGGAATTTATCTGGTTCCGGCATTTACCGGCCTTGGCGCACCCTATTGGGATATGTATGCAAGAGGGTGCATTGTAGGCCTTACCCGAGGCGCCAACCGCGCCCATTTTGCAAGGGCAGTTCTTGAAAGCATTGCTTATCAGGTAACAGACCTTGTTGACGCTATGACTAAGGATAGCGGAATTCTTATGAGCGAAATGCGTGTTGATGGCGGGGCATCTGTAAGCAATATTCTTCTTCAAATTCAGGCAAATCTTATTTCATCAAAGGTTAACCGACCCAAGCTTGTTGAAACAACTGCTCTCGGTGCTGCATATATGGCAGGTCTTGCCGTTGGCTTCTGGAAGGATTTTGAAGAAATTGAACGCGTTCGCGAGGTGGATAGAATCTTTGTTCCCACCCTTGATAACGATTCAAAGGAAAAAATGCTTAGGGGTTGGCATAAAGCAGTAGAACGTTCAAAAAATTGGGAAGACAAGTGATTATGAATACAGAAATCTTAATTATACTATTCGGTGGATTAACTGTTGCACTGACAATCATTTGTATCGTTCTTGTTCTTTCGTTAAAGAAGAATAAAAATAACGATGCAATTTATGAAGAATTTCGCCGTAACCGAGAGGAAATGGCGAGAGCAGGGAAAGAATCCCGCGAGGAAACAACCGCTTCCTTAGGAAAAATTGAAGATAAGTTAAGCCAGATGCTTAAAGAGAATTATCAAAGCAGAATTGACTTAACCGAAAAAATTTCCGCATCTCTGAAATCAATTCAGGAGCAAAATCTCCAAAGCGCTGAAAGGCAATCTAAGGTAGTAAGCGAATCAATTTCAAGGATGCAGGAAAGCAACGAAAAGAAGTTAGAGGAAATGCGAGTAACGGTTGATGAAAAGCTTACCCAAACCCTTACAACCCGCCTTAATTCTTCTTTTAAAACTGTTTCTGAACAGCTTGAAAATGTTTATAAATCTCTCGGAGAAATGAAAGAGCTTTCTCAAGGGGTTACAACAAACGTTACATCATTAAATCGAATTCTTACAAATGTTAAAGCGAGGGGTACCTGGGCAGAGGTTCAGCTTGAGGCCATACTTGACCAGACGATTCCCGGGCTTTATGTTAAGAATTACTCTCCCAAGAATAATGCAGAGCATGTTGAATTTGCTATTAAATTCCCTAATAGCGATAAAAACGGCGAGGATGTTTATTTGCCGATAGATTCGAAGTTTCCTCTTGAGGATTATGTCAGAGTTTGCGATGCGGCAGACAGGGCAGACCCCGAAGCATTAAAGGTTGCCCGAAAAGCTCTAGAGGATAGAGTTTTGGCAGAGGCTAAGGATATAAAAAAATATATTGTTGTGCCTCAAACAACGCCTTTTGCAGTGCTTTATCTTGCAACTGAGGGTCTTTATGCGGAAATCGCTTCTTCAAAAACGGGCATAGCAGAAAAGCTTCAAGCTCAAAATGTTATGGTTGCGGGTCCATCAACAATAACGGCATTGCTTAATTCCTTTGCTATGGGCTTTAAGGCGATGGCAATAAATGAAAAAGCAGACGAAGTAAGAAAGCTTCTTTCTGCGGCAAAGACCCAATATGAAACCTTTGGCAATGTTCTTGAAAAAGCCAGAAAGAAAATCGATGAGGCAGGAAAATCCCTTGATGAAGCCCGCCATAGAAATGATATTATTCAAAAGAAGCTGAAGGGCGTTGAAGCAATTGAAGCTTCTGCTGCGGGAGAAATTTTAGAAATATCTGAATTGTCAGAAATAGAATAAAACAGAAAAGAAGAGCTACTCAACCTTTCGGATTGAGTAGCTCTTAATTTTTAATGTATATCCTTTGTAAGAATAAAATCGTGAACAAATTCCTTTTCAAAGGGCACAGTTTCGCCCGTTTCCTTATCGGTTATTGTGCCTTCATAGGTTACGATTGTTTTCCCGTTTTCAAAGGTGAAGTCTATTTCAATATGGTAATCGTCTTCTTTGTGCTCATCAAAGAAATTCATTCTGAAATCATTTTTAGTATCGGTGAGCTCCTCTAACTGAGGGATTTTGCTTTCAGGAATATGGTTATAGCTGAGAATAAAATCCTCTAAATATTGCCCATCGGGGTTCACCGGTACGCTGATACCTATTGAAATGTTACAAAGCTTAGGATAAATAACGGAATAAGCTGAAAGCACTATTGCAAAAATCACGAAGCAAATTATCAGTATTTTTACAACCTTATTCATAAATATCACCTTCCGGGAGCACAAAAGCACCATAACTGTCTGCAGTGTATTTTACAAAAACAATTTTACCTTTATTGTGGCAATTATATGCCATATAACCTGTGGAAATAAGCGCTTCAATTTCCGCTGCATTAGTTATTTCAGTTGCTATTGATGGTTTTTCTGCTTGTTCATTTTCAATTGTATTGAATTCATAATATAATTCATTGGAAACAGAGGTTGAAACAAAATAAGGTGAGGTTGCTTTTGTTTCCCATTTGCTGTCGGGGAAGGAGTAATCAATTAAATCCCCAATGTCGTAGACAACAGCTTGAACAGGTCTGCGTTTTTGCCTGAGGGATTCGTAATACCCGTATTTTTTTAAGCAGCTAATGGTATTTACCATATCCTCTGTAAGATATATTGTGAATTCAGGACCTTGCCCACCATAATAGTAGCTTGACTCAACATCAAACGAAAGTGTGCCTAACATCTGAGCGCCGGGATAGAACCAATCCTCTGCG
Organism: Acutalibacteraceae bacterium; assembly: GCA_045604445.1. Classification (GTDB taxonomy): domain Bacteria; phylum Bacillota; class Clostridia; order Oscillospirales; family Acutalibacteraceae; genus DTU089. The sequence continues at coordinate 20,155 of JAZUOA010000168.1, read as the reverse complement.
GAGGCTTCTGAAATATCCTTGTAAACAGCGTTTTTTAATTCGTTAAGCTCATCCTCTAAGGGAAATGCGATGTCGCCTGTTCCGTCAAAGGAGGTTAAAGTGAACTGTTGTTGGCTTGTAATTTTTGGAGCTTGCGAGCATTCAAACCAATTATATTCTTTTTCGGGAAGCGTTTCAGGGAAGAGCATATTTTTGTAAAACTGCTTTGCAGAGTCGGTTTCCCATAGCTTTAAAAGAGTGCTGAGGCTTTCTTCTGTAACATATTCAAAATTTCTTTCAATTTCGTTACCATTATTAAGAAGATATGTGATTTTTAACGTTGCAGCAACATCGCCTTTGCCGTTTTCAGAAACAGCTTTCTGCATTTCCAAGGCGGTATTTATATCCTTTTCGGTTGTAAGCTCCAAGCATAAATTTGAGGGGTAGGGGTTAGCGCTTAAAAAGGCAGCGTAGCTTTCGTTAAGAAAATAATATTTAAATGGCGCATTTATTTTCACTGCTTTTATATCTTCTGCATCAGGTGTTTTGTAATAGTTGCCGAAAGCACCGGTTGCGGATATAACCACGCAAATAATTGCCAGTAAAATCTGGACTCCGCCGCTTAAAGCGCCTATCTGCAATTTTTTTACAGTAAATGTGAAAATCACATTACAGGCTAATGCGCATAAAACACCTGCACCCACACCGATAACAGTTGAGAAAACCAATGCATAGGCAGAGGGGAACGCGAATGATGTTGCAGGAATAAGGGTTGCTATTATTGTGCTAAGCAAAAGAGGTAAGGAGAGGGAGGAAACAAACACCATAAGCTTGTTTATTCCCTTAAAACCAACATTTTCGGGTTTAAAGCGTTTTTCAAAATATTTTTTGAGAATTGTAAGCACTATAATACATAATACCAACCAAATTACCGCACTAAATAAAGAGATTTTTGTTAGAGCAGAAATCGGACTATCCGGATTTACAGCATATTCTTGCGGGGAAATAAAGAAGTATGAAACGCCTAAAGCATCAACTCCGAATATTAAATCCCAAACAGGAGAGCTGTTATTGAAATCAAAGCCGTAAAGAAAGCTTTCAAGCGTTGTAACCGTAAACAAAACCAATGAAACGGGGAGCATAAGAATACTTGCAGCACCTGCTACTGCTTCGATAATCCTTCCTGAAAAAATGCAAGCGGTAACCGCAACAGTAAAGCCAACAAGGATTGAAGAGTATGCATATAATGCTTCGCTCAAGAAACAAATAATCAGCTTACTGCTAACACCAAAAGCATCAATATTCAAACCCAAAGCAATAAGTTGAGGGATAAGAGTGATTATGCTTATTACAATCAAGGGGATTAAAGTTCTGTTATTAAAGATATTGCCTCTTTTGATTCCGCGGCTTAAAAGACCTTGGCAGTAGTTCTTTCTATGCAAAAAGGAAAATTGGAATATTCCTACTGCGGCACCGGCTAAAACCGAAAGCAGCCGTATAAGCTCCGCTGAGAAAGAAAATTTAAAGTAGGGATAATAGGTAAGGTGTTGCGCTAATCCTGATACGAATCCGTTTCCGTCGGGAGCATGTTGCGGGTTTAAAACTATGATAAAGTGAAGTATACCATAGAGGCATATTACCATCAAAGTAAACAGGGAAAAGCCGTTAAGTAAATCTTTTTTTACAATTTGCTTACTTAAATATTGATTTGATTTTTTCATTATCGGTCACACCCTCCGTTTCTTCTGAGAATACTTCTTCTAACGTTAGAAGGTTAATTTCAATATTGGAAGCGCCTAAAGCGTTGAGCTTTTGCAGCTCGGCATCAACATTGCCGCAGATTATAAGAGAAACAGCTCTGCCTGAAAGCTTAAGCTTGCGATGATTGATATCCTTGAACAATATTTCTGTTACCGGATGCTCAAAAATCATTTTAACGCGCCTGAAATGCTCACTTACATCTTCAATAGCACAGTTTAAAACAATATTTTTTCCGTTTATTATTGCTATATGGTCGCATACTCCCGAAATTTCTCCAAGATCATGGGAGCTGATTATAACAGAGGCTTCTGTTTCATTGATATATTCAACTAAAAGCTTTCTGACGATTTCCTTTTTATGAGGATCAAGCCCATCAAAGGTTTCATCAATTAAAAGATATTTCGGCCTTGCGGCAAATGCAATAGCCAGAGCGGCTTGCCTTGTCATACCTTTTGAAAGGCTATGAACGGAGCTTTTTGATTCAAGACCAAACAATTGGCAAATATTATTGAAAAGCTTAAAATCAAAATTCGGATAATATGTGGCATAATGCTTTGCGGCGCCTGAAATTGTTGAAGTGGCGGGAAACCAAAGGTTATCGGAGAGATAGAAAAGAGAAAGCCTCTCTTCGTTGTTATCATAGGCATCCTTGCCGTCTAAAAGGACAGAACCGCTATCCGCCTTGAAAATTCCTGCGCATATATTAAGCAAGGTGGTTTTGCCGCTTCCGTTGAAGCCTGCGATACCAAAAACAGAGGAATTTTCAACTGTAATATCTATATTTTCAATTGCAGTGTAATTTCCGTATTTTTTTGTAACAGATTTAATTTCAATCATTGCATTCACCCTTTCCGTAAATATTTTTTGAAAGCTCTATAACTCTTTCCAAAGTTATTCCTTTGGCTTTCGATGAAGAGAGTATTCTTTTTAGCTCCTTTTCAGCACTATCCAAAACAATTTTGTTAGCAAAAGCATTTTGGCTTACAAAAACGCCCTTTCCGGGTACCGAATAAGTTACCTGTTCAGTTTCAAGCTCTTGAAAAGCACGTTTAACAGTATTAACATTTAGCTCTAAATCAGATGCCAGCTGCCTTATAGAAGGAAGCTTATCATCCGGCTTTAATTCACCAATATTAATAAGGTTGATTATTTGCTCTTTAATTTGTTCAAAAATCGGTGTTCTGCTTCGATGGTCAATAATTATCACTTCATCACCTCCTGAAAATATAACTGTGATATCACACCTATTACAGTTATAAAATAACATACCTATTATAAAATGTCAACAGTTTTTTAAAAAAAAAGAAAACCGTCACTCGTAAGAGTAACGGTTTATATATTAGGAAATTATCTTTTAGTCGATTGCTGCACCGATGAATCTGAGAAGAACATTGATGTAGTCAAAGATTACAAGAAGGAAGTGGAGGTCACCGAAAGCGGTGTTGTAATCTGCTGTGCCAAAGGTGTTTCTTGTAAGAACTGTTCCGCAAGCTGCACATTCGTTGGATTCTGTTCCGTTAGCAACGAAGGTTTGGTCGTTGTTAGAAGTCCATTCTGCGTTTGCGGGGATATGGGGTTCAGCAGTATGAGTTTCACCGCAACCTTCGCAAACAATTGCGTGGAAGCCGGGGTTTTCATCGGTATATTTATATGTTGTGATGTTAACAGGACCATCGGACCAATCATGGCTTACAGAAATGGGAGAGTAGAAAACAGGAGTGTCAATGATCATAACTGTAATAAAAGAATCACCACAAGAAAGGTTTTGTGATGCGGAAGGAATACAGTTAAATGAATAAGCTGTTTCTTCGCTATAGGTGTATTCACCGGTTGCACCGGTAGATGTTGTAAAGGAAAGCACTAATCCGCTGGCATCATATTTTTCAGAATCCAAGTAATCGGTATTCTTGGGAACAGATATTGTTGAAACAGAAGAGGCGATTATTGACGGGAAATTATCAACAGTTCCGGTTGTTTTGAGTGTTGTAGGAATGTTAGCACCTATATCGCCTACAACTCCACCGAGGTCACCCATATCAATAGGAATAGCGAAGCCATCAACAGATACAGTATATTCAAGTTTACCAAAAATGTTTTCTGTATCAAATTTAACGGTAAATTCAATACCGATAGAGCCGCCATTGAAATCTTCTGAAGTAAAAAATGCTAAAAATTCTTCGGGGTTGGTCAAATAATCAAAAATGGTGTTACCATCGGTAGTGGTAATAGCGGTGATTTCGTATTCAAAGTTAAAATCATGGGTTATTTTACCGGTGGCAGCATCTGTAGTGTCAAATGTACCAATAAGATTTCTGTTGATATTTAATTCGATATTGAAAGTTTCCGGGTCAAAGGTTGCACCGGTTTTTATATCAACATTAGCTTTACCTTGTACAGTCAATCCTGTTTCGGCACTTGCGCAAATGCTTATGCTTGAGAAAAGCATAACAGCAACAAGGACGATTGATAATAATTTTCTTTTTTTCATTACTCTAATCCTCCTTTATCAGTAAATTGCTAAAATAAATTGCAAAAGAGTACCTACAATTGAATAAAAAGTAGTAACAAATTGAAATTCGAAATCTGTTAAAAGACCTTCTTCGATTGGGAAAAGGTCAAGAAAACCATCGGATTCAGGGATTGGTTTGGTTACTACTGCACCACAAGATAAGCATTTGTTTGTCATAGTCTGAAGCGAGAAAATTCCGCCGTCATCGTTAGGAACCCAAGCTTCTTCGTCAACAATATGTGCTTCGAACTCGTGGAGCTCTCCGCAGCCAAGGCAATATTTACCGTGACCGGTGTCAATAGCAACGAGCTCACCGAGCTTGTGCTCAACAGTAACGGGAACGGTACCAACGATCTGATTGTTGTAGATAACAGTTACTTCGGTGTCCTCAACAGAAAGGAGCTCATCAAGCTCAGGAACAAAACGGAAGTTTGCATCTGTAGGAGTGTATATTACAGGTGCACCATCAACAATGATAACCAAACCTTGAGGATTGAAGTATTCTGTGTCGTAATATGCTGTTTTTAAGGTTCCGCCAACAACAGCCATTGTTGAAGCGGCAAATGAAGACACTGCCAACGGAACAATAAGCATAACCGCTGCAAGCAAAACAGCAAGAGCTTTTTTTGTTTTCATGATAATTTCCTCCAAAATATCTAATATATGTAAAAGCATTATAACACATTTATTTTCAAATGTAAATACACAAAATACAGACTATTTATTATATAAATTGTATAAATATTGTGTTTTTGTTTTTTTAGTTCTGTTTTGGAATAAAAAAGTGCTTTTGTAATCCTTTTTCGGTTGACTAAATTATGTTTGGGATATATAATTTTGTAGGTGATAAAAATGATGATTAAAGGATTTCAAAAGTTAACTCTTTTAGATTTTCCCGGCAGAACAGCTTGCACTGTTTTTACGGCAGGCTGCAATTTGCGATGCCCTTTTTGCCACAATGCTTTGCTTGTAACAGAAAAAAATGATGTTTTTTTTACAGAAGAAGAAATTTTTAACCATTTAAACAGACGTAAAAATGTTATAGATGGTATCGCGATAACCGGCGGAGAGCCCCTGCTGCAAAAAGATATTGAAAGATTTTTGTATGAGCTTAAAGAAACCGGCATTGCCATAAAGCTCGATACAAACGGCTGTTATCCTGAAAAATTGGCGGGTTTACTTCAATTGGGGCTTGTTGATTATGTAGCAATGGATATAAAAAATTGCCCCGGGAAATATGCCGAAACGGTTGGATTAAAAGAGTTTGATATTGCACCTGTAGAAGAAAGCATACAGCTTTTAAGGGATAGCGGAATTGATTATGAATTCAGAACTACGGTAACGGAAAACTTTCATACGAAGGAGGATATCGAGGCTTTGGCAAAATGGATTAAAGGTGTGCCAAAGTATTATCTTCAGAATTTTGTTGATTCAGGTAATCTTATAGATAACTCATGTAAGGGCGTAAGCCGTGAAACTATGAGAGAAATGCTTGAAATTGTAAAAAAATATATACCAAATGCAGAGCTAAGAGGTATATAAAGCTATTTGTACCACAACATATTGTGTTTTAAAGCACAATATATTGTGGTCATTTTTTTGCAAAAAACATTCTCGACAAAATATTACACAAAAAGACAGGTGAATATATGTGCATAATTGCTATATTTTCACAAAAAACACTCAATATCTTGTGTTTTTCTCGGAATATTCTCGAAAATTAACACAAGATATTGTGTTTTGACTATTGACAAAACACATTATATCTGCTATTATCAATTACGGTCGGCGTTTGGCGCAGCTGCGCTCTGATGCTATAAAAAACAACCTCAGATATGGGTTGAGATTAAATATAAAGTATAAAGAAGGAGATTGGCTATGTATCAGGTAATTAAACGTGACGGCGATGTAGCAGATTTTGATATATCTAAAATTGCCGTTGCAATCAAAAAGGCTTTTGAAGCATGCAACAAACAGTATAACGACAATATCATTGATTTTCTTGCTCTTAAAGTAACTGCAAACTTTGAACCCAAAATCAGCAATAATCTTGTTGCTGTTGAAGATGTTCAGGATAGTGTAGAGTCTGTTCTTGTTCAGGCAGGCTATGCAGATGTTGCTAAAGCATATATTCTTTACAGAAAGAATCGCGAGAAAATCCGTAATATGAAATCAACAATTCTTGACTATAAAGAGCTTGTTGACAGCTATGTTAAGGTAACAGACTGGAGAGTTAAGGAAAATTCCACAGTTACTTATTCAGTTGGCGGTCTTATTCTTTCAAACTCAGGCGCAATTACTGCTAACTATTGGCTTTCTGAGGTTTATGATGAAGAAATCGCTAACGCTCACCGCAACGGCGATGTTCACATCCATGACCTTTCAATGCTTACAGGCTACTGCGCAGGTTGGTCTCTTAAGCAGCTCATTCAAGAGGGCTTAGGCGGTGTTCCCGGTAAGATTACCTCTTCTCCCGCAAGCCATCTTGCAACTCTTTGCAACCAGATGGTAAACTTCCTCGGAATTATGCAGAATGAATGGGCAGGCGCTCAGGCATTTTCATCATTTGACACATACCTTGCTCCTTTTGTTAAGGTAGATAACCTCGATTACAAGCAGGTTAAAAAATGCATTGAGTCATTTATTTTCGGTGTAAATACACCTTCTCGTTGGGGTACTCAGGCACCTTTCTCAAATATTACTCTTGACTGGACTGTTCCTGCAGACCTTAAGGATATGCCTGCAATCGTAGGCGGTAAGGAAATGGATTTCACTTACGGCGATTGTAAAAAAGAGATGGATATGGTTAACAAGGCTTTCATTGAAACGATGATTGAAGGCGATGCTCACGGAAGAGGCTTCCAATATCCTATTCCCACATATTCAATTACTCGTGATTTTGACTGGTCAGAAACAGAGAACAATAAGCTCCTCTTCGAAATGACCGCAAAATACGGCACACCCTATTTCTCTAACTACGTTAACTCTGATATGGAGCCAAGTGATGTTCGTTCCATGTGCTGCAGACTTCGCCTTGACCTTCGCGAGCTTCGCAAAAAGAGCGGTGGCTTCTTTGGTAGCGGCGAAAGCACAGGTTCAATCGGTGTTGTAACAATCAACCTTCCCAGAATCGCATATCTTTCAGAAGATGTTGAGGATTTCTACAGAAGACTTGACAAGCTTATGGATATTTCTGCTCGTTCCCTTAAGGTTAAGAGAGAAATTATCACAAAGCTTCTTGAAGAAGGTCTTTATCCTTATACAAAGAGATATCTCGGAACATTTAATAACCATTTCTCAACTATTGGTCTTATCGGTATGAATGAGGTTGGTCTTAACGCAAAATGGCTCCGTAAGGATATGACTCATAAGGAAACACAGAATTTCGCTAAGGATGTTCTCAACCATATGAGAGAAAGACTTTCCGATTATCAGGAGCTTTACGGTGACCTTTATAACCTTGAAGCAACTCCTGCAGAGTCTACAACCTACCGTTTCGCAAAGCACGATAAAAAGCATTATCCTGCAATTATCACAGCTAACGAAAACGGCACACCCTACTACACCAACTCTTCACACCTTCCTGTTGGTTACACTGCAGATATTTTTGAAGCTCTTGACGCTCAGGATGAACTTCATACTCTTTATACCTCGGGTACTGTTTTCCATGCATTCCTTGGTGAGAAGCTTCCTGATTGGAAGGCTGCCGCTGACATTGTAAGAAAAATTGCTGATAACTACAGACTTCCTTATTACTCAATTTCTCCCACATATTCAGTATGCTGCAACCATGGTTATATTGCAGGTGAGGAATATGAATGCCCCGATTGCGGTAACACAACTGAAGTTTATAGCCGTATTACAGGCTACTATCGTCCTGTTCAAAACTTTAATGATGGTAAGGCTCAGGAGTTTAAGGACAGAAGAGTTTATGATGTTGCAAATTCCCACTTTGAAAAGTCTGAAAGAACAGTTGACCATGCTCACTGCGCTTGCGGTTGCGAAAGCGAAGCTGTTTCAGTTGATGCAGATGCAAAGTTTATTCTTTTTGCAACAAAAACCTGCCCTAAATGCAAGATAGCTGCCCAGCTGCTTGAGAAAAAAGGCATCGCTTACGAAAAGCTTTTTGTTGAAGAGAATGTTGAGCTTGCAAAAGAGCTTGAGCTTAAACAGGCACCCACTCTTGTAATTCAAAAGGGTGATGTTGCAGAAAAAATTGCAGACCTTCCTGCAATTAAGGATTTTATTGAGAGCCTTTAATTTAAAATAACAGGGTTGTATCAAAAGGATACAACCCTGTTTTATAAACGGAGTGTTCAATTATGTATGATATTATTGTAATAGGTGCAGGTCCTGCGGGGCTTACTGCGGCTCTTTATGCGCTGAGAGCTTCAAAAAGCGTTCTTGTTATTGAAAAATCAACGTTTGGCGGTCAGGTAACTTTTTCTCCAAAAATCGAAAATTATCCCGGCTTTGCAGAAATGAGCGGCAATGAATTTGCTGATAAGCTTTTGGACCAGGTGCTTAATATGGGTGCAGAGGTTGAAATGGAGGCGGTAACAAGCGTATCCGATTTCGGCACTCATAAAACAGTTTTTGCCGGCAACAAGGCTTATGAAGCCAGAGCGGTTATTATAGCTGTTGGTGTTCGCCACAGGCAGCTGGGCGTTGAAAGAGAAAACGAGCTTGTGGGAAATGGTATTTCCTACTGCGCGGTTTGTGACGGAGCATTTTTTAAGGGCCAAACAGTTGGCGTTGTGGGTGGAGGCAACTCTGCTTTGCAAGAAGCTGTTCTTCTGTCAGATATTTGTGAAAAGGTTTATTTGCTTCAGAATCTTCCTTATTTTACAGGCGAAAAGAAGCTTATAGATATACTTGAAAAGAAGGAAAATGTGGAGTTTTTAACTGAGGTAACTGTTGCCGAATTCAAAGGTGAAAAGGAGCTTTCGGGTGTTGTTCTTAACACAAAGGACGGTAAAAAGGAAATTTCCCTTAACGGTATTTTCGTTGCAATCGGTCTTGAGCCAAAGAATTCAATGTTTTCAGATAACGCTAACCTTGATGAATACGGTTATTTTGATTCTGATGAAACCTGTGTTACTAAAACAAACGGTATTTTTGTTGCAGGAGATTGCCGCAAAAAAACGGTAAGGCAAATTACAACAGCAACGGCAGACGGTGCAACGGCTGCCCTTGCGGCTTGCAAATATATCGATAATCTCTGATTTAAAATATAAAAATTTTGTAAAAAGACAACGAAATGTAGAATTCGTTGTCTTTTTATGTTACAATAGTTGAAAATCCAAGGAGGGATGTAGTTGTGGTCAGAAAAGGCGAAGAAGAGGTTGTTAGCCTTGAAAATATATCAGATGGTATAAGCGAAAGCGAGAAAAAAAGAAATAACCCGGGCAATAAAAACAAAAAAACGCAAGAGAATAAAAAGCTAAAGAAAAGCGTTATTGCAGTTTTAGTAATATCATCGGTTTTGGCGGTAACTGCGGTAGGATATGCAACGATGGTTTTCGGCAACATACCCTTTGTAACAAAGTGGCGCAATATCTGGATTGAAACTGCTATGACAACAGACCAACATAAATGGTTGGCTACAAGCTTCTTCCCCCGGTGGCTTATTGATGATGTAATGGGGAAGCAGGTAGATATCAAGGATATAACCGTTACAAAGATTACCGATATTTACGGAAATCAAAGTGCCGATATCTTAGGGCAGGAGTATCTTGTTGAAGGTGAAAAGGATAAATTCGGAAATACTGTTTTCGCCAACGATAAAGATGAAGGTATAGTTATTCTTGAAATAAAAACCTCAAATTTTGTTGGTAAGCTGGTTTTGATTGATGACCCATCAAGGGTTTACCTTGCAGCTACGGATTATAAGGGTTCAAGAGGCGAGTTTATTTGCGATTATCTTGAAAAAGAAAATGCGGTTGTAGGTATAAATGCCTCAGGCTTTCACGATAAAGGCGGAGTAAGCCTTGGCGGAACTTTAACAGGTCAATGCGTTTCTCAAGGGGAATACTGGGGAACATATAATTCACAGTACACCCTTGTAGGCTTCGATGATGAAAACAGGCTTGTTGTGGGCGGTATTGAAAATTGGGAGGAATATAATATCCGCGATGGTTTTCAATACAGACCTTCTCTCATTCTTAACGGTGAAAAGGTTGTTGAGGATTCAGCGGGTTGGGGCCTTCAACCAAGAACTGTTGTAGGTCAATGTGCCAACGGTGTTGTGCTTTTCCTTGTTGCAGATGGCAGGCAGGTTGGTTATTCATTAGGCGCAACAATGGAAGATTGCGCAGATATTCTTCTTCAGTACGGTGCGGTTACTGCAGGTGCCTGCGATGGAGGCTCATCGTCCGTAATAGGTTACGACGGCGAGGTTATAAATAAGCCTTCTGCAAGAAATATGCCAACCGGAAGGTACCTTCCCAACGCATGGGTTGTTGCAAGAAAAACAACTGAAAAATCAGAAGCTACAGAATAAAAAGGTGATAAAATGAAAAGGCAGGAAGCATTTGTAAACCAGAAAAAAATGCTTAAGGGCGGGCTCCATTGTCATACCACTCGTTCAGATGGCGTTGGAGAGCCTGCAGAAGTTATAAGACTTCATAAGAAGAATGGCTATGATTTTCTCGCATTAACTGACCATAGGATTTATAATTACAAAAATTATGCCGATGATGTTAACATAACAATAATTCCCGGAATGGAATTTGATAATACTTTTGACAGAGAAGACGGATTCCGCACATTTCACACTGTGTTTATAGGGCCGGATAACGATGAAAACGGCTATAAACAAGATGAGAAAATGGAAAGCGGAACTGCAAAAACTCAGGAAGAATATCAATGCTATCTGGATGAAGCGCATCAAAAAAACAACCTTACAATATATTGCCACCCTCAGTGGAGCTCAACTCCTACGCGGTATTTTGATAAGCTCAACGGCAACTTTGCTTTTGAAATATGGAACAGTGGTTGCGCTATAGAAAACGATATGGATACTGACAACGGAATGTATTGGGATGAGTTGTTAGGTAAGGGTATGAAGCTTTTTGCAGTTGCAACCGACGATGGTCACCAAATGTATCAGCATTGTAAGGGTTGGGTTATGGTAAATGCAGAAAACAATGTTGAATCAATTTTAAAGGCTTTAGAAAAAGGCGCTTTTTATTCCTCGTGCGGTCCTGAAATAAAAGATTTTTATATTGACGAAAATAATTTTGCTCATGTAAAAACAAGCAAATGCGAAAAAATTCTTTTCCATTGCGATAAACACCCCGCAAAGAAAATCCAAGCAGCCGAAGAATCTCTTACCGAGGCAACTATAGATTTAAATGAAAGCAGACCTTATAGCTATATAAGGGTAAGCATCGAAGATAAAAACGGCAGAAGGGCATGGAGCAATCCTATATTTTTAAAATAAAAAAGATAATGTAAAAATGGCTGTAAAAAAACGTGAGTTTTTTTACAGCCATTTTTTGTGTTTTTGTAGCCTTATTATTATTTTTCAATAGCGGCTTTCTTAGTGTTGATTTTATAGAGGATTTCTGAATCAAATTTTTCGGAGCGGTCATATCTGTAAATACCGTTTAATTCCTGCTCAACATCTGTAAGCTGAGTGTAGCAGAAGCCTATCATCTTGGGGCAATCAATCAAAGCGGTTGTAAGTCCGTCATAACGGGCGTAAAATTCTTCAAGGCTAGTTGCCGCATTGCCGTAACCCCAGGCTTTTTCCCTGTCGTTTTCCTTGATATCCTTAAGCTCAACTCTTATTCCGCCGTATTCGCTCATAAATACAGGTTCACCCTTCCAGGTCTGGCGGTGACCTTGGTGGTCAAAAAGAATGTTTTTGTTTGTAAGGTCTTCGTAATGACCCTTAAAAATATCGCAGTCCTGATCGTAATCATGAACATCAAAAATATCTGTTTCAACGTGGAAATTACCGCTTGTATCTATGCAGGGGCGGGTTTTATCAAGGTTTTTAACTGTTCTGTAAACAGTTTTTATAACATCATCATCCTGCTTTCTGCCGTCAATATCCCATGTTTCATTATAAGGGCACCAACCGATGATTGAAGGATGGTTGAAATCTCTTTCAATTTCTTCTTCGATTTCCAAAAGAAAGTAGCGAAGAGAGTCGAATTGAGACCAATCAAGCCCCCAGTTGCCGTGTTCGCCCCAAACAATATATCCGAGCTCATCGCAATAATGAAGGAATAAGGGTTCAAAAATTTTCTGATGAAGCCTTGCTCCGTTAAAGCCTGCTTTCATTGAAAGCAAAATATCATTTTTAAGAGCTTCTGCAGTTGGGGCAGTATATATACCGTCAGGGTAGAAGCCCTGGTCAAGAATGAGGCGTTGGAAAACAGGCTTTCCGTTAATGTTTATAGCCTTATCAGTTAATTTAACCTCTCTGAGACCAAAATAGCTTGTAACAATATCATCCCCAAAGGTTAATTCAAGGGAGTAAAGACCGCCCTTGCCAACCTCCCAAAGATGCTTTTCTGAAAGCTCAAGGGTCAGCGTTGCAGTCTGGCCTTGTGTTTTAAGCTTTTTGAAGCCAACCTCTTTGCATTCCCAGAAAGCCTTTGCAGAAAAATCGCAATCATCTCCGACAAGGTCGGCGGTAATTGTAACGCTTCCCTCTGCAATGTTGGGGAAATATTTAACATTTTTTATATAGCTTTCAGGGCAGAATTCCATATAAACGGTCTGCCAGATTCCTGTTGTTCTGGTGTAATCACAATCGTGAGAATGATAAAGCTCGCTTTGCTTACCTCTTGCCTGATGATAATCGCGAGTGTCATCCTCGGCGTAAACGGTTAGAGTATTTGTGCCTTTTTTAAGAAGCCTTGTGGCATCAATTCTGAAAGAGGTGTAACCGCCGAAATGCTCGCCTGCAAAATTGCCGTTAACATAAACCTTTGTATGAAAATCTACTGCACCGAAAACAATGAAGGCTTTTCCTTTAAGTTGGTTTTCAGAAATTTCAATAGTTCTTTTGTACCAGACGCCTGCCATAAAATCCTTGCAGCCTATTCCTGAAAGCTCACTTTCGGGGCAGAAAGGAACGTTGATTTTATGGGAGTATTCAGCGTCTTCGGCAAAAAGTGCCCTTGCTTCGCCGCTTTTACCATGGTCAAACTCGAAATCCCATTGGCCGTTTAAAATTATGTAATCCGTTCTTTTAAAGTTTGGATTGGGGTGTTCGTTTCTCGGAATCATTTTAAGCACTCCTTATTTTTTCAGATATATCAAAAGCACCGCGATATCAGCAGGGGAAACACCGCTTATGCGGGATGCCTGCCCGATAGTTTCGGGGCGTATTTTTTTAAGCTTTTCAATTGCTTCAAGGCGAAGATTTGTTATATCATCATAATTGATATCCTCAGGGATTTTCTTTACCTCTAAGCGCTTTTGCTCATCAACCTGCGCAAGCTGGCGTTTTATATATCCTGCATATTTAAGGTTGATTTCAACTTGTTCGAAAACTTCTCCGGGTAAATCGGGTCGGCGCTTATCAAAGGGAGCCAGCAATTTATATGATAATTGCGGCCTTTTCAAAAGCTCGGATAGGCGGCAGCCTGTGATAGTAGGTGCAGTGCCCGCATTTTCCAAAACCGAAGCCAATTCCTCTGATGGCGGAATTGTAATTTTCTCAACCCTTGCGGTTTCCTCTTCAATAAGCTTAATTTTTTCTAAAAGCTTTTGGTATCGTTCTTCGCTTATGAGCCCTAATTTGTAGCCTGTTTCAGTAAGGCGCAAATCAGCATTGTCTTCCCTTAAAATAAGGCGGTATTCGCTTCGGGAGGTCATCATTCTGTAGGGGTCGCGGCAACCTTTTGTAACAAGGTCGTCAATAAGGGTGCCTATATAGGAGGTGCTTCTGTCAAGGGTAAAGGACTCTTTGCCTAACACCTTATGCGCTGCGTTAACGCCGGCAACAAGCCCTTGGGCAGCGGCTTCTTCGTAACCTGAAGAGCCGTTGAACTGACCTGCACCGAAAAGACCATCTAAATCCGTAAATTCAAGAGTGGATTTTAGCGCCAAGGGGTCAACGCAATCGTATTCTATAGCATAAGCTGTGCGCATTACCTTAACATTTTCAAGCCCTTTAATGCTTTTCAAAATTTTTAGCTGTATATCCTCAGGGAGCGATGAGGAGAGCCCCTGAAGATAAAGCTCCTCTGTTTCCAAGCCGCAAGGCTCAATGAAAACCTGGTGACGCTCCTTTTCGGAAAAACGCACAATTTTATCTTCAATACTGGGGCAATATCTAGGCCCGACTCCCTCTATTTTATTTGAATAAAGGGGTGAACGGTGAAGATTATCAAGGATAACCTGCTTTGTTTCAGGGTTTGTGTATGTAATATGGCAAATAGCCTTGTTTTCTAAAACACCTTCGGGAGTCTCAAAGGAGAAGGGTGTTATTTCCTTGTCACCGGTTTGTTCTTCAAGCCCTGTGAAATCAACGCTGTTTTTGTTAACTCGGGGAGGAGTTCCTGTTTTAAATCTTCTTAAAGGAATGCCCAGCTTTAAGAGCGAATCAGATAGCTCATTTGAAGGAAACATACCATCGGGTCCGCTTTCGTAGGAAACATCACCAACATAAACCCTGCCTCGCAGGAATGTGCCTGTTGCAATAACAACGCATTTTGCAGTGTACACTGCTTCAAGCCTTGTTTCAAATTCCCAAAGACCGTCATTATTCTTAATAAGTGAAACAATTTCGCCCTGCTTCATATCAAGATTTTGTTGGTTTTCCAGGCAATGCTTCATATACTGAGTATAATCACGGCGGTCAATTTGCGCTCTTAATGAGTGAACTGCTGGGCCTTTACCCAGATTAAGAATGCGGCTTTGAATAAGGGTTTTATCGGCGGCTTTACCCATTTCACCGCCCAAAGCATCAATTTCGCGCACAAGATGACCTTTTGAGGTGCCGCCTATTGAGGGATTGCACGCCATATTGCCTATCCAATCCAAGTTAACTGTAAAAATTACGGTTTTTGCGCCTAATCTTGCGGAGGCAAGAGCGGCTTCAATGCCTGCGTGGCCTGCGCCAATAACCGCAACGTCATAATAATCTGCAAAATATTTCATAAAATATCCTTATTTTATAAATTTTATATGTCCTTTTTCTCGTTCCTTCATTGGTGGCTTTTCGTTAGGGTAACCTAAGGTGATACCTAAAAGGAATTGCCAGTCTTCAGGAATTTCCAAATAATTTTTCCATTTTTCAGCGGCTTGCTTGTTATCAAAAAGAGCCCCGATTGAGCCTACCATACAAGAGCCTAATCCAATCGCGTGGGCGGCAAGGGCGATATTTTCTGCCATAAGGCCTGCCGCCATATCGCTTTTATCTTTGGCGAAGATAAAAATGAAGGTGGGGGCGTTGTGGTAGACGGGGCGGAGGTTCCAGCCTGTATATGCAGGAGTATCCCAACCCACAATGTTTTTGAAATCCGTGTTCATTTCTTCGAGCTTTTCGCGGTTTGATAAAACTCTGAGATGGCATGGTTGGGTGTTTCTGCCGCTTGGCGCGCGGATTGCCGCATCCAACACCACCTGAAGAAGCTCCCGGGGGATTTCTTCGCTTGTATACTCGCGTATTGTTTGGCGAGTCATAATATTTTCAATTACGCTGTTCATAAATTCACCTTGGCTTTTGTAATTAACGAAAGGTAACCTCTGGCAACAGAGTTGGTAACCTTAACATTCGTTTTAATTGATGATGCTATTTTTTCATCAATTTCATTACCCACGATAATTTCAATCATTTCGGGCTTTTTCTCGTTGAAATAATCGCTTTGGGTATCGGCGTCGCCGCGAAGAACGAGGAAAATGTATTCTGTTGTTCCGATTACAGTAGCTCTTCTTGATTCAAGGCCTTGAACCTTTTCAAAAAAGCCTGCAGGGTAGCTTTTATCATCGCGGTTTAAAATAACCGTTTGAACAGAGCTTTGGTAGCCTGTTTCTCCTAAAAATTCTGCAGCCTGCTCCATATCCTGTTCGCCTGCATTAACCATAGCTGCCATATTTTGAAATTTAAGAATAAGAGTTTCTTTTTTCTCTTCGGGTATGCTTATTGTTTGCCCGTTAATATCTGTTTTTGTGAAATAGCCTGTTATGGATTGAAAAACAATATAATTTGTGCGGAATTGTGCATAAAGGTGAGTGAGAGGGATTTCTTCTTCGCCACCGGTGCCGTAAAAATGCACGAGCAAAGCTTTTCGGTAAGCGTCAGCAGTGAAAACCTTTGTAAGAGTTTCTCTCGAAACGCCTATTTTTGTGTAATACTCACCATAGAGGCTCCAGTATGCTCCGACATTTTCAGAAACTGCCGCCTTTTCAGCAGTTGTGAGAGATACTTTTCGTTGATGGGCAAGGCTGTTTGTTTTAAAATAAGTGGAAGCAAGAGCTTCTGCTTTTTCTATGAGGGAATCGTAGGGGGCTTCAACGCCTAATTCAACAGTTGCGCAATCGAGAAAATAAGTAAAAACATCGTTGCTGATTTCTACACCATTTATGCTCATTGCAGGGTCTTTTTTCAAAGTATCGCAACCTGAGAAAACAAGAACTGAAAGAAAGCAACATATTGCCGTTGTTAAAGATGCAATCCTTTTAAAATTCATTAACATTCACACTTCCAAATTTATAAATTTGTTGGATTTTAATACATAAAAATACATAATACAGTATAGCAGAGTTAACCTTTTAAAACAAGTATAAACCGTAAACAAATTGAAATAATATAATATACATTTCAAAATAATGAGGTAAAAAAATGAAAAATAACAATAACAAATCAAATCGCAGGGTAACAAAAATAAACGGTGTTCATATTGTAAACGCAGAAAACTCCAAAAAAGAAAAACAACCACCAAAGAAATCAACAGTTACCGAAACAGGTAGCCCATCATGGATAGAAGAAAACCAGAATACGCAGATGTAAAAACAGCTGCAGTCAACGCTTAAAGCCTGGCTGCAGCTGTTTTATTTAATTTCTTAAATTTTGATATGTGATATTATTCCGGGTTATTCGATTTCCTCAAACATAATCTTAATAATTTTAGTACTGTTAAGGCAACAATTAGTTCCGTTGCTATGGTAATAAGCTGCAAGGAAATGATCTTCGCGTTTTAAAATTGCCGGGTAACAATAGCCGTTGTTAAGGTCATCCTCGATATAATACAAATCCTCCTGTTTGAAGGTTTTGCCGTTATCTCTGCTTACAGCCAGAGCAAATGGTGTTCTGCCCCAGAATTCTTTTTCATCATCTCTTAAAATATGCTCAGGGATAGGATTGAAAATTGCAACAGTTAAGTTTTTCAGGTTTTTAACAAGCATAGGAGAACATGGGGATGAGAAAAATAAGTTTGGTTCGGGTTCTGACCAGCTTTCACCACAATCTTCGGAAAAGCATTGAAACTGAAAGCCAAGCCCGGTTCTTATATAGCACCAGATTTTGCCATTATCAAACTCAAAAAGCCCGGGCTCCTGAAAGCCGTTAGGGTCATTTTTAAAAGGGCAGCTTAATACCTGCGATGATTTTTTAAAGGCTTTTCCGTCATCATCCGAATAGAAAAAGCATATTTCACCGGGAGGGAAATCTGTAGCTGCTGAGTGAATTGTGTGGCGGGCAAGAGCAAAAAGGATTCTTCCGTTTTTAAGGCGTATAACCCTATCATTATTTAAAACATAATAATCTTCTTCTGTTATTCCTTCAATGCAGTTTTTGGGTTCTGACCAGCTTGCGCCTTCATCAAAGGAGCGGGTAAGCATTATTTTATCAGTTCCGTCAAGGCATTTTTCAATATAAAATGCACCTATATCGCCGTTGTTCATTCTTAAAAAGGAAAGGCACATAATGTTCAATGCGTTTTCCGGCTTTTCAAAAAGAGCAAAGGGCTCTGACCAGCTTTTGCCACCATCCTCTGATAAAACGGCACATATTCGGGCAATATCCTCATCCTCTCGGCCTTGGCTTGAAAATTCAGTGTAGCCAAATAAAATATTTCCGTTTTTAAGGGTTATAAATGAACCCTCTCCGTTTCGGGAGCTACCCTTCCCGGCGGGTATTAAAAGAACTTGTTTACCAACTTTTTTCATAATAAACTCCTGAAAAAAGGCATCCGTAGGGGATGCCTTTCAAAATTTTTATGCTCCCATTTTTTCGTTAGCTTCTCTAACGTAAGCATAAACGGGTTCAAGCTTTTCTTTTGTAAGCGGATAGAAGAATTTGTAGAGTATAAATACAAGCGTGTATGTAACTGCAGGAATAAGCGTGCAAACGGATAAAATACCCTCGCTTATGCCTTCAACATAGCCTGCATTTGCCATTGTTGTTGCTTCGTAGCCCACCTTACCTAAAAGGATAAGTCCGCCGTAGTCTGCGGCAGTCTGGCCTAATTTGCGGCAGAATGTATAAACTGCGTAAACAGCGCTTTCGTTTTTGATGCCTGTTTTATAAAGCTGATAGTCGATAACATCTGCAACAATTGCCCAGTTGGTTATAGAAACAAAAGAGTAACCGAAGCCTATAATAAATTGCAGCAAAAGGAATAGCCATGCCTGGTCAGGTTCGGGCTTAATAAGAAAGGTTGCAACAGCAGCCGCTGCGGAAATGAAGGAGGTAACGCCGCATATCTCCTTTTTGCCGAATTTTTTAATGATTTTGCCGGAGAAGGGAAGCATAAGCACAAGAGGGGCGTATTGAGCAATTGTGCCCACAACGGAAAGGGATGTGTTGCAGAAATAGTTTTTGTAAAGGTATTGGTTAAGGGAGTTGAATTGAAGCTGACCGCTTATAAGAATACCTGTTATTGCAAGAACTACAAAGGGCTTGCTTTTAATCATGCCTCCATAGATTTCTTTCATATTAACCTTAGGCTCTGCCTCTGAGGGCACGCGCTCTTTAGTCATACCATAGCAGGCGTAGTAGAATATTATTGACAATACGCCCATAACAAGAGCAAAGTTAAACATACCCTGACCATCTGCAACGTTGTAGGTAGAACCATCTGCAGCAGTAACGGTTGTGTAAATAAGGAAAGGTGCCAAAAGAGCAGGTGCGGCACCGCCTACACCGCTTCCGATTGTGCGGAAAGTGGAGAGAAGAGTTCTGCCATCCGGGTCATCAGTAATAACAGATGCCAATGAGCCGAAAGGAACATTCATGCCTGTGTATAGCATACCAAAAGCGATGTATGTTATATAGGCAAAAACAAGAAGCAAAACGGGGCTTTGGGTAAAATTATTTACATTGGCAAAGCATAAAACTTGAGAAAGAGCAAGGGGTATTGCAAGCCATTTAAGGTATGGGCGGTATTTACCATCCTTATTAGGCTTCTTTTTAGCAACGATTGCGCCCCACATAGGGTCGTTGATTGCATCCCAAAGGCGAGTTAAAAGAAATAAATTTGCAACCTTTGAGGTCGGTAGCTTTAAAACATCGGTGTAAAACACCTTCAGATATGAAGAAACATATGTAAGAACAAATAAGTTTCCACCATCGCCAAGCATATAGCCAATACCCTCTCGGATACCGATTTTATTCGGATGCTCGGTTTTAACAGCTGCATTTTCAGTTTTCACTTTTGCCATAATTTCCACTCCTTATTGTAAAAGTAAGCTGCTTACGATTTTAAAATCAATCTAAAGCTTCATAATTTGCTGCAAGGCCACCCTCGCTTGTTTCGCGGTAATGGTGCTTTAAATCCTTACCTGTCTGATACATTGTTTCAACAACTGTGTCAAATTTAACCTTTCTTGTTGATGTAAGGAAATTTGCAAGGGAAAGAGCGTTTATTGCGCGCATCGCCGCAACGGCATTTCTCTCTATACAAGGGATTTGCACAAGTCCGCAAACAGGGTCGCAGGTAA
>JAZUOA010000167.1:0-12640 GCA_045604445.1 Acutalibacteraceae bacterium | reverse complement strand
TACCGTGTCAATCTGCATTGTTACATTATCTTTTGTAATAACCGGCTGGGGTGGGAAATCAACAACTTGTTCTTTAAGAGAAACAACCTTTGCCACCTTTTCAATAAAAGGAATTTTAACGTGAAGACCTGTTTCCCAAGTTGCAAAATAAGTACCTAATCTTTCAATAACATAAGCTTTCGATTGAGGCACAATTTTGATGTTTGCTATAACGAGAACAATGATGATTCCGATAACTGCAAGAATTGCAATGATTCCTGCCATACCTGTAGCTGTCATAATATTTCCTCCTTGTTTTTTACAATGAGCTTAACGCCCTCAATTTTAATAACCCTGACAAGTGTTCCTTCGGGAACTGTGACTCCGTCTGTTTCTGTTCGAGCTGTCCAAATGGTGCCTTTTACTTTAACAAGACCCTTAGCTTCAAGGTTGTTTATTTCTTCAGTAACAACGCCCTCCTGGTTTATGTACATATCAGCGTTGGTTGCTTGCTTTTTTGTTTGGGTTACCCTTTTTACCAATGGTCTGGTTATTACAAGAGTAATCGCTGAAATTATTACAAACACAACAATCTGAATGATAATACTTTCTGTAAAGAACGATGTTACGAGGGCGGCAAAAGAGCCCACGGCAAACCATACCGTAACGAGTTGAGCAGTTGCGGCCTCTATAATAATAAAAGCAGCAAGCAACACAACCCATACCCAAAGCATCATAAACTTCACCATCCTTTCAATTTATAGCTTTGATTAAGTTAATTTGTGATTTGTTACATAAATTATATACGTATTTTCGCTGGTTTTCAATACTTTTTAACAAGTTTTTATTCATTAAAGAGTTGTCTGCAAATCAGGTTCATAGGACTCTTTAATACGGCACAGCTCTGCTTTGAGCTCTGTGAGCGTAAGGTTGAGGGCTTCAAAATCTTGTGTTTTTGCGTAATAATCTGCGCTTTCAAAAAGGTTTTGAAGGTTTGAGCTTTCCTTTTGTCCCAATAAAATTTTCATGAAAATTTTTTCTTTTTCCCATTTTGTGTTCAATAGAACAGTTAATCGGTTAACTTCTTCTGCGTTTTGAGTTAAAGCTTTTTCCGATACATTGTCAATGCCCGATACCAATAAATTGCAGGCGTTATCAATATAAACAAAACTTACAGTTGCAATAATTACTGTCAATGCAAGCAAAATCACTGCCGCAATAGTTCTGTTCAAATTCAACACTCCTTTTTGGTTATAATATAATATTTTTTGTTTTTATCTACAGTCATTAAAACTATTTCATTTTGCTTAATGTTTTCTCTTTCTATTTTTCGTTCAATTTCTTTTAAGGTTATACCGCAATCCTCGAATGCGGTTTTAATAATTCTTCCGTCAATGACTACCGGGCAGGGTACTGCCGATGTATCTTTTGGCTTTTTTTGCGTTTCGGGTGTAAGCGGCTGCTTTTGGGATTTTAACATAACCGATAAAGTTCCGTTTGTTTCAATGACTGCGTATTCAACATCCTCAATATTAAAAATTTCCTTTTGTCTTAGTGCTGCCAAAACATCGTTAACGGTAAAACGTAATTTTTTCAGTTGCTTTTGCAGAAGCTGACCGTTTCTTATTATAGTAACAGGATTTCCTTCGGAAATAAGCCTGAATCTAACGCTTTTCATACTGAAAACTGAGCTTAATATTTCAAAACTTACAAGTAAGGTGAGAGAAATAAGGCAGTCGAGAAGAGATACCTCGTTTTCTAATATAGGTGCTGCAGCAATTTCTGAAATTAAAATTGTAACCACAAGCTCGCCCGGTTGCAATTCACCTAACTGGCGTTTACCCATGAGCCTTACACAAACCGCAACCACGCAATAAATTATAAATGTTTTGAAAATTATACCGAACATAAATATCACCTTTGATATTTTTTCCTGTTTTAAACTGCATATTCCGTTAAATTAAGGAAAAGATTTAAATGGTGATAAGATGAACAACAGTGCGTTTATTCCGCTTGAAAATATAACTGAAGAGGAATTAGGAAAGGTTAGAAGGAATGCTGTCGAAAACGGCAGATTAATAAAAGAATCCTTTAAGGGTAGTTTTGATATAGTTGTAAAAAAGGGGTATTGCGGTGGCAAATGCGTTGTGTTTGCTAATTGCGATGGGCTTTGCAATTCTCAAAAAATTGCAGATAATGCAATAAGACCGCTCCTTTCTTTTGAAGGAGTGCTTCCTGAAGAGGAGCCTATTGATTATATATGCGACCGCCTTTTATGCGGAACGGAGCAAAAAAAAGAGACCAGTCTTGATTCGGCTGTAATGAATTTGTTACGAGGCACATTACTCATATTCGTTGAAGGTGAAGAACGTTGTGTTATCTTTGGTGTTCAAAATATTCCTGAAAGGTCACTTCAGGAGCCTGATACAGAGGTTCAGGAGTTTGGCTCAAGAGAGGGCTTTACCGAAAATATAAAAACAAACCTAACTCTTGTAAGAAAGCGCCTTTGTACCTCTAATTTTAAAATAGAAATGCAGGAAATCGGTAAAACCAGTAAAACTCGAGTGTTGGTTTGCTATATGAAAGATAGGGTTAATTCCGATACCTTGGATGAGGTGAAAAAACGTCTCTCATCTTTGGATATGGACACGGTTTTGGGGGCCGGTTATTTAAGGGCGGTATTAGATACAAACCGCAAAAGCTTTTTTACAATGACAGGGCAAACCCAACGTCCTGATACATTTGCCGCTAAATTATGCGAAGGTAAAGTAGGGATTTTAGTTGATGGAACACCTTTTGCTTTAGTAGTTCCCAAGCTTTTTATTGAGAACTTTCAAACGCTTGATGATTATGTTAACCGTCCTTTTTACGCGGCTTTTATGCGGTTTATAAGGTTTGCTGCGTTTTTAATAAGCGTGTTTCTACCGGGTGCATTTGTTTCTATCGGGCTTTTTCATCAGGAAATGTTGCCTGATGATATGCTTTATAATATTGTAATAATGGAAAGTAACACTCTTTTTACTTTAACGCTTGAAGCATTGATAATTCATTTTATTTATGAAATAGTTAGAGAAGCCGGGCTTCGTATGCCTAAATCCATCGGTCACGCCGTTAGTATAGTCGGTGCGCTGGTTATAGGTGATGCGGCAGTCAGCGCGGGGCTCATAGGTGCTCCTATGCTTATAGTTGTTGCTTTAACTGCAATATGCTCGCTTGTTGCATCGGATGTTTATCAGCCGATAGCTGTTTTAAGAATAATTTTTATTCTTGTTGGGGGGAGTGCAGGGCTTTACGGCATTATGATAGGTGCGGCGGCGCTTACAATAAGTTTAACAGCAATGACAGATTACGGTGTTCCTTTTCTTGCACCATTTACTCCTTATAATAAATCAATGTGGCGCGATTCATTATTCAGGAGAGGTATGGAAAATATGGGGAAGAGAATTTTTGATGTGAATGGCTTAAAAATGAATAAAACTAACGGAGGAACAAATGACTGAACGAAGTATTAGCGGACCTCAATTTTTTTCACTCCTTTATTTGTCAATGTTGGGTAGTGTATTTATGTATATATCTTCTACCCAAATAAAAATAGCAAGCACAGATTCAATTTTACGACCGATAGTTTTCATAATAGTAAGTGTAATTGCAATAATACCTTCTTATATCTGTATAAAGAAAGAAATATCCTTTAAAAGAATTTATGGTTTGGATAATCAAGGGAATATTTTATACAAATCGGTTGCGTTAGTTTATGCAATTGTTTACCTTTTAGATGGTATAATGACTGCCTCAAGATTTGATTTATTTGCAAGCTCAGAGCTCTTTCCCGGAACGGATATGACAATTTTTATTATAGCTCTTGTAGTTGTGTGCGGTGCATTGGCTCTTCTGGGAATAGGTGCTTTAGCAAGAGCAGGCGTGGTTTTTACTGTTATTGTTGTAGCGGCAACTGTGTTTGCTATGCTGACTTTAACAGAAGAAGTGGATTTTATGAATTTTACACCGGTTTTTGAAAACGGTATTACAAGCTTTTTAAAGGATAGTATGATTTTTTCCGTTCATTCTTCCGTAATCGGAACGGTTTTGATTTTTTCAGCTCACATAAAGGAAAAGCTTTTAAAAAACTATATACTTTGGGCAATATTCAGCGGTTTAAGCTTTTCGTTTATTTTATTTTTTGTAGTAGGCACTTTAGGGCTTTTTGCGGATACTCAGCTTTTTCCCACTTATGCCGCGGTAACCTTAGCAGAATTTGGTCTTTTAGAAAGGCTTGATGCCTTGGAAACTGCAATATGGATTTTATGCGTGGTTTCTAAGCTTACTTTTTATATGATTATTATAATAAAATCCATCTGCTTTGTTTTTCCGGAATTACAGAAAAGCATTGTTTCAACGGTTATAACTGTTGTGATAAGCTCTGTTTTGATTTTTATATCGGGTGATATTTCAAGGTTCGGTTTTGTTTCGTATATGCCTCTTATTACAGGTGTTTATATTATTCCTGTGTTTGTTTTGCCGTTAACTCTTTTAATAGGAAATATGATAAAAAGGAGAAAGCTTAGTGGAAAAACAAATTAAAAGATTGGTTCTTATTTTCATTATTGTTGCAAGCTTGGTTATGTTGAATTCCTGCGAGGGAACAGGAACTGAGCTTTCAGAATTGATGATTATGCAAGGCATAGGGATAGACTTAACTGAGGGAGGCTATAGCGTTTGTGTAGAAATTCTCAATAATGAGCAAAGCGGCAGTCCGGGCGGCGACAGCACAAGTGAAAATAAAACAAAAATTTATTCCGCTGAGGGTGAAACGGTTGGCGAAGCTCTTCATAGCTTAGTTACAAAAAGCGGTAACTTGCCCTTATATGCTCATAACAGGGTAATAATAATCGGTGAAAAAGCTTCAAATGAAAGCTTAGAAGATATACTTGATTTTTTCGAAAGGGATTATGATTCCAGACCGTCTCAATTGATATGTGTTGCAAAAAATTCAAAGGCAGAAGATATAATAAGAGCAAAGCTTTTGATGGATTCTGTTAAAAGCGAAATATTAGAAAATATGCTCGAAGAAAGCTACAACCAATCCCTTGTGCCAAGGGTCAGAATTATTGATGCAATAAATTATTTGAAGGATGAAACGACACTTTTATGTGTTCCTGCTGTTGAGCTTGAAAAAAGTGGTGAAAATGAAAATTATCAGCTTAGCGGATGTGCTCTTTTCGGAAAGGATGCCACATTTTCCAGATATATCGATAGCCAGGTTGCATCAGGAATAGCTTTTTTAAATAATGATATAAAAAAGGGCGTTATTGTTGCTCCGCTACCAAATTCAAAAATGGCAACTTACCTTATAAATAAAGGCAAAACCACCTATAAAGTAACAGAAGAAAACGGTTCTCTCAATTTTAAAATTAAAATATCAATATCTTGTGATTTGGATGAAGTGGAGGGTGAAGAGTTTTTTAATGCAGATAATGGCGTGTTAGAAGATTTTCAGAATGCTGCTTCAGCAGCCGTTTGTAAAACTGCTGAAAACACTATTGTAGTTTTGAAACAAAACCATGGCGGTGATGCTGTGCGCTTTGGTAGAGTTTTGCGGTTGAAAGAGCCGAAACTTTACGAAAAATATAAAAGTGATTGGGAAAACGCATTTAAAAATGCTCAGGTTAGTTTGAAGGTTGATATTACCCTGAGAAGAATCGGAGAAGAAACTTTTCATAGTAGGAAAAAGTAAAGTTGTAAAAATAAAAATGCTTGTATAACCCCGCAAAGTTTGATATAGTTAATTGTATATTAAACTTAGCGGGGGAATTATGTTTTCTTTAGGTTTTGATATAGGAGGCACAAAATGTGCAGTCATTCTGGGTAAGGGTGAGCTTTGTTCAGATATTGATGGTTTTATAATTGATAAAATTAAGTTTCCTACTGAGGTTAATCGCGGATGGAAAGCGATTTTGGATGATTTGTTTTCAAATGCCGAATTTTTACTTAACAGAAACGGTGTCAGCAAATCTGAGCTTATGGGGGTAGGTATTAGTTGCGGTGGGCCGCTAAACAGCAACGCCGGTGTTATAAACGCGCCCCCCAATTTGCCGGATTGGAAGGGTGTTCCTATTGTAAGGCTGACCGAGGAGCGTTTTGGAACAAGGTGCGTTCTTCATAACGATGCTAATGCTTGTGCGGTTGCTGAATGGCGCTTCGGAGCAGGCAGAGGATATGAAAATATTGTTTTTCTTACATTCGGAACAGGAATGGGCGCAGGGCTTATTTTAAACGGCAGGCTTTATGCAGGAACAAATGATGGTGCAGGTGAGGTAGGTCATATACGCCTTTCTGAGGATGGTCCTTCGGGCTATGGAAAAGCAGGGTCGTTTGAGGGCTTTTGTTCAGGAGGCGGAATAAAAAACCTTGCTTTGATTATTGCAAAGAAATATATTGAGGAAAATAAAAGAAGCGTGCTTTTTGAAGCAGAAGGCGACTTAGAAAAGCTTGATGCGAAAAAGATTGCAGAGGCTATGGCCGGTGGAGATGAATTTGCCTCTGAGGTTTATGAAAAATGCGCTGAATATTTGGGAAGAGGCATTTCTGTTATAATAGATGTTTTAAATCCTGAAGCAATTATAATCGGTAGCATTTACGAAAGAAATCAAGAGTTCTTTTTGCCGAGGGTTAAAAAAATAATAGAAAAAGAAGCATTAAGCTATAATGCGGAAGTGTGCAATATTCTTTCTGCAGAATTAGGCGATGAAATCGGTGACTTTGCCGCTTTGGGTGTTTTATTTTGAGGTGCAGTATGAAAGAAAATGTTTTAGGTATTTTTAATAATTTATTAAAAAAATATCCTGTTCTTGAGCCTTGCAAGGATGATATTAAGAGTCTGTTTTTATGCTTGCGTGACAGTTATCGGTCAGGCGGCAAGCTTCTTGTTTGCGGTAACGGCGGAAGTGCTTCTGATAGCCAACATATTGTAGGTGAGCTTATGAAGGGGTTTATGTTGTCCCGAAGGCTTAGCACTTCAGATATTGAAAAATTTGAAACTGACGAGGGCAAAGAAGTTGCCCGAGGGCTTCAGGGTGCTTTGCCTGCAATTTCTTTGGTGGGCGAAAGTGCATTAGCAACCGCTTTTTGTAATGATTGCAGCCCTGACCTTGTTTTTGCTCAGCAAGTTTATGGTTTAATGAACAAAGCTGATGTTCTTCTGTGCCTTTCAACCTCGGGTAATTCTAAAAATGTTGTAAATGCTGCAATAACCGCACAAGCCAAAGGCGGAAAGGTAATAAGCATTGTTGGTAAAAATGGTGGCAGGCTTTCTGAGCTTTCAAATGCCGGCGTGAAATTACCATCTGAATCAACGCCTGAAATACAAGAGCTTACCTTGCCTGTTTATCATGCAGTTTGCGCTATGCTGGAAGCAGAATTTTTTGTTTTATAAAGAATGCATCAAAGCATTTTAATATTTTAATGCCGAATATTACAAAAAACTACCCGAAAGTTACATTTGGGTAGTTTCTTTTTTTCCTTTAGCTATAATGCAATCAGAACACAGAAAAAATATTGCAGAAAAAAGATGCAACAAATTGTAGCAAAACTGTTTTTAGTAAAACTAATGACATTTTTGGCAGGCTGTGTTTTTATAATGATAGAGGTGATGAAAATGACTAAAGTTGCAAAAAACATCAAACGCTTACGAATGATACAAAATATGAGTCAGGAAGAGCTGGCGCAAAAGCTTTTTGTTTCCCGGCAGGCAGTATCATCATGGGAAAACAATCGAACTCAACCTGATTTGGAAATGATTCAAAAAATCTCTGAGCTTTTTGGTGTTCAGGTTGAAGAGCTTCTTTACGGTGAAAAAAGAAACACCCAATTAGAGGAAAGCGTAAGAACAAATAAAACATTATTTATGGTGTTTTCTATTTTAGGCTCATTGTTTGTTGGTGCAGGAGTAATAATTCTTATGGTTGCTCTTTGGGATAAATTTCCTAATATTGCTAAAGCTTCAATTTCATTTGTGCCCCTGGTTTTGGGGCAAGGTGCAGCAGTTTATACTTATAAGAAAAAATTTGATAATATTTCTTGGCGAGAAGGTGCCTCAATTCTATGGTCGGCAGGAGTTACTGCAACAGTGGGGCTTTTAAGTATGGTTTTGGAGCTTCATTTGGGTGCTTTAATTTGTCTTCTTATTGATGCAGTTTTAATTCTCCCGATTTTGTGTTTTTTCAAGGTTGCATCACCATTGGTTTTTTATTATGGCTTTTCAATAGCAGGTTCAATAGGTGTGCTTGAATACTCCGGAAATGAAATATTAACAACAGCTTTAATGGTGTTTCTGGTTGGTGCAGGTTTACTTTTCACCTTCTTAAACAGAAAGAATCTTCCTGATGCAAGATATGAATATTCATCATGGATTTCAGTTTTAGCATCTATTGCTATGGTAATCACAATAAGCTTCTCTATTCTTGATTGGGGTTATTTCTCCTTGCCTTTGGCGCTTGCAGTTTGCATTTACGCATTAAATAAGCACGATGTATGGTCTATGCCATTTTATCCGGTTGGTATTTTGGGAATAGCGTTAGCTTCAATAGTTTCAACCTATTTCCATTTGCAAAATGATGTTATTTATTCATACAGCGATATCGATAGATGGTTGAACTTGATTAAACCTGAAAGCATCATAACAATAATTATAACGGTTGCAATTCTTGCAATGGGATTCATTATTGGTGAGAAATCGCTTGAAAAAAATAAATATCAGTCAATAGTATGCTGCTTGGGTGCTGCGGTTGCGGTAATAGGCTTGTTCAGTTGTGCGTTTGAAACGGTTGAATGGATTGGACTTATTCTTTTTGCAATAACATTTGCAGAAGGCCTTGTGATGCTCATTAAAGGTGCAAGCGAAAAGAACTACTTTAACCTTAATGTTGGTCTTATAATGCTTCTTGTGTTAATGTTTTTTGTGCTTTCTGCGTTTGATTGGAATATGGTAACGGTTGGTCTTATGTTCTTAATCAGCGGTGCATCACTTTTCGGGGCAAACTTCTGCATATCAAAGAAAATCAAAAAGGAACAGCTTGAATTAGAAGCGGAGGTGGAAGCTGATGAAAAATAAAAAAGGTGTAATAATACTTTCAATAATATTAGCAATTCAGTTTATAATTCCTTTAAGCGTATGGGGTTACGAAACCTATAAAAATAAGGAATTAGAAGAAAATGGTCAGGAAGTGAAAATGCTTGTAGATTCCGTGTTTTGTGATCATCGCGGCATTATATTCAGCAATTACACCTTGGAAGAGCTTATTCATAAGAGAAGTGATATGAACTATATTGTTTTTAATAATGATGAAAACGGCTTTTCAACACCAACTGTAATTTCCGGCTTGCCATCAGATGATTTGTATATAAGCGCAAACAGATTATATAGCTGGTATAGTGAGGATTGGGGCTTTAAATACGAAAATGACGCAATAAGCTTGTATGATGATTATGGTTATGAGGAATTATATGACAGGGGAATTGAACAGGCGAATATAAAACATGGATTTTGCGAAGGCCCTCAAACACAGGCATATGTAGTGTTCAAGGTTTATAGAAACAGATTTAAGGTAGAAAATATTTATATCAACGAAATGCCTATTGATACGGTAATAGAAAAATATATGAATGGAGATTGGGATAACTCACGATATGAAGAAATCTATTATGGTGAAGATATTTACTATGATGATATAATTGAAGATTATTATAGAGAATATTACGACGAAGAATTAAACGAGTATGTAACAGAACCTGTTACGGCATAAAAAGACACCCCACCGAATTCGGTGGGGTGTTACTTTAGATGTTCAATTATTCTGAATTGAATATTGTTTAAATTAAATCTTCTATTTCATTCAGGATGCTTTTATCTGAATATTTATTCTGTGAGATTTTTTCAAACCGTTCGCAGCCAAAGCTCATAAGAAATTCTGCGGAATATTTGTTCAAGGTCATATCAGAAACAAAAATTTGTTTTTCCGGAGAATCACCGAAAACCTCATAAATAAAATCTGTTGCATTAGAAAGGTAGGCTTGCGTTTCAGATATCAGGTTTGTGAGGTGTTCTGTTTCTGATTTTAAATATGTTGAAACTATTGTTTTAGTGTCGCTGTCTGGATTGCATAAAAGAGATTTAATTTTTAAAAACATTTGATATAACAGATGTTTTTCTGTTTTTGATTTCTTGGATTCATAGTTGTAAATAGAATCATCATTTTCTTTTTTCGTAAAAGAAAAAAGTATGTCATCTATAAGGCTTATAGCGGTTTCAATGTTTGAAATCAAAACATTTTTGTCTCTTAAAATTATGCTTGCTTCCTTTAAAAGCTTATACTTCAAAATTGGTTGCTCGCATATATAGAAAAGGCGGTTAGTTAAGAGGTTTAAAAATCCCAGTTTTTCGGAAACAGAAGCATTTTTTACTTTTTCTTTTAAAATTGCAGAGGCATTTCCGTTTAAAATTTCCTCGGGCTTGAATATCTCTCCTAAAGATAGATATGTATTATAGTAATCAGCAAAATTTGCCGAAACCTCGGGGTTTTGAAGATATTGCTCAACAAGAGATATATCAATACTAAGGTTATTTTTTTCGAATAAGAGCATTATTCTTGAAAGGTCTTCCCAGCCTCTGGCGGTAACAAAGCATTTTCCTGCAGGTGTGTTTTCAATAATGTAAAAATCCTTGGGTTTAACATCAAGATATGCGATTATTGCAGGGTGTACCTTTTGATTTAAAGCATATTCGCGCCAAACCGAATAATCAGCTTCAATTTCGATTTTCTTTATTCTGTCAAGCGTTGCAATGTCGTAGGGTTTAACGGAGCGATTATATTCAGGTGGGTTTCCTGCAGTAACAACAACCCAACCTTTTGGCACAGCGTGGGAGCCAAAGGTTTTATACTGAAGAAATCTGAGCATGGATGGGGCAAGCGTTTCTGAAACGCAGTTTATTTCATCGAGAAATAAAATGCCCTCATTTTTGCCCGACTGTTCAATATATTCATAAACAGATGCGAGAATTTCACTCATAGTATATTCTGAAACATCTATTTCCTTATTACCGAATTTTTTCTTTGTGATAAAAGGTAGGCCTATGGCGCTTTGCCTTGTATGATGAGTCATAGAATATGAAACCAGCCCTATTCCCAATTCTTCGGCAATTTGCTCCATTACGGCGGTTTTTCCTATACCGGGAGGTCCGAAAAGAAATATGGGGCGTTGCTTTGCAACGGGTATGCAATAATCTCCTGTTTCATCTTTTTCCAGGTAAACTGTTATTGTGTTTTTTATGTGCTTTGTCACTTCTTTAATGTTCATATGGTTAATAACTCCTTGTAGAGTGAGTTTAATTCATTTAAGCCTGTTTTTTGCGGTTTCTGAGATATTATCTGTTGTAAATTGCGATAACCCTTTTGTTCTGCTGCAGAGTAAAGAGTAGTGCAAAAATCAGTGTCATAATCAATATTGTTGATAAGATATTTTAGAACTTCTTCTTCATTGCCTTCTAATGCGAAAATTGCTGCGGCTTTTCCGCTCTTTGATATTTCATTTTCATATTTTAAACGATTAAATTCGTTTAATGATTCCGGATATGTTAATCTGAATGCGGCGATTACAGGCTTTTCGTTTTCGTCCGCTTTGCTAAAAAAATTATCATACTTTTCAAAATCAAAAAACCCGTTATATATTATTTTATCTTGGTCGTTATTATATGCATAATAATTTTCGCTGATGAAAATCTTAATATTGTATTTTTTCATTTGAAGAATGTGATTAAAGCAGGTTTTTCTGTTTTTTAAATAACTATATGGCAGAAGTCCTTTAAATCCTAAGGTTAGTTCTTCAACGCTTTCGGGAATAATTACCGTGGGGCAAAACCGAAAATTCCCTTTCGGTAAAAAGGAAGTGCAAAACATCGTTTTTATGCTTTCGGGAACGGCTGAAACAGTGTTTTCAAAAACTCTTGCTCCTGCATAATTTAAATTATTATTTAATCTGATTCCTTTAAGCTTAAAGCAACCGCTAAAGGCGTTTGAGCCAATATGCTGCAGCTGTTGGGGAAATACTAATGATTTTAAGCTTTCGCATCTCTCGAAAGCCTTTTCTCCGATTCGTTTCAGGCTTTCGGGAAAATTTATTTCATTAAGGCTTGCGCAACCTGAAAAGCAGGAATCACCAATAGCTTCAAGATTTTTTGGTAAAATTATTTTTTCGAGAGAACGGCAGTTTTCAAAAGCTTTTTCAGGTAAAAATGTAATTGAATCAGGTATGGTAACCTCTTTTAAGTGTATGCACCCTTTAAAAGCTTCCGAGCCAATAATTTCTACGGTATCGGGTAAGGTGATTTCCGTTAATTCCATACAATCCAGAAAAGCATTTTCACCGATTTTCTTTAAACCTCGGTTCAACTCAATTTTTTTTGTTTTTCTGCAGTTGGCAAAGGCTTCGCCCGGTATTTCTTTAACGCTTTGGGGTATAGAAATAAATTCTACTGCCGACCAGGAAAAACAACGGCTGCCTATGTATTTTAAGCTTTTGGGAAGTTCGATTTTTGTCAGTCTTTTGCAAAGGGAAAAGGCGTCGTTTTCAATTTTTATTATTGATTCAGGAAACTTTATATGTTCTA
>JAZUOA010000166.1:0-20449 GCA_045604445.1 Acutalibacteraceae bacterium | reverse complement strand
TTACCGTCACCGCGGGTTGAAGCCCTTACTAAGCGACCGTTTCTGTATTCAAGCGAACAAGAAAGCCCGTCAATTTTAGGTTCAACAACATACTTTGCCTCAGGAAAAGCCTTTTTAACCCGATTGTCAAAATCCTTTAATTCTTCAACTGAAAAAGCATCCTGCAGGCTTTCCATTCTAACGGTATGAGTAACCTTTTCAAAGGTAGTATCGCTGCTGCCGCCAACCCGATGAGTAGGCGAATCCTCTTTTAAAAGCTGAGGAAACTCCTCTTCAATGCCCGAAAGCTCTCGCATCATCATATCGTAATCATAATCCGAAACATCGCTTTCGTTGCCCATATAATATTTTTCTATGCAGTCATTAAGAATTTTTGTTAATTCCTCTGCTCTGACCTGAGCTTTTTCAAAATCCATAAAATCACCTTTTTAATTTTACCATATCCCGCTGCGTAATTTCAATAATTTTATAACATTTGATAAATGTTTTATTTCGTTTGACAAATTATATAAGTATAATTATAATATATAAGATTTTGATATATAAGGAGGGCGCGGCAATGAAAGAAAAGCTCAGAAATGCATTGCTTTTATTTCTCACATTTTTTAAAATCGGCGCATTCACCTTCGGCGGTGGCTACGCAATGATTCCCATAATCGAAAAAGAGGTCTGCGATAAGCATAAATGGATTACCGGCGAGGATGTTTTAGATATTTTTGCAATTTCCGAAAGCACCCCGGGACCCATAGCAATCAATTCAGCAACATTCATCGGCTATAAAATCGCAGGGGTTGCAGGCTCCTTCTGCGCTACCTTAGGCGTTGTTCTCCCCTCTTTTATAATAATTTCAATAATCTCCCTTGTGCTTAAGGAATTCAGCCATATTCCCACAGTTCAATACGCCTTCAACGGCATAAGAGCAGGCGTTTTAGCCCTTATTATAAAGGCGCTTTTCTCTATGTATAAAAAAGTGCCGAAGGGTCTTTTTGCATACATTTTAATGGCTTTATCCTTCATCCTTGCCGCCTTTACCGAAATAAATGTTATATTTGTAATTATCGGCTGCGCTGTTGCAGGGGTTATTAACTCTCTCGTAATAAAAAGGAGGGCTAAAATATGACTCTCCCAATTTATTTAGAATTATTCCTTACATTTTTTAAAATCGGTCTTTTTACCTTCGGCGGCGGCTACGCCATGCTTCCGCTTATTCAGGAGGAGGTTCTCGCTCATAAATGGATGGCGGTTGAGGAAATCATCAACTTTATTGCCGTAAGCGAAAGCACCCCCGGGCCCTTTGCCATAAACTGCGCCACCTACGTTGGTATGGAAACAGGCGGCATTTCAGGCGCTGCCTGCGCAACTCTGGGCGTTGTTACTCCATCCTTCATAGTAATTTTAATCGTTGCAAGGTTTTATAAGCAATTTAAAGAAAGCAAAACCGTTTCCGCAGTTATGACCGGGCTCAGGCCTGCGGTTATAGGCCTTATAGGCTCTGCTTTAATTTCTATGGCTGTAACAGTTTTTTTCCCCCAAGGCTTCGCTTTATCAAGCCTTGTTCCTCAGGATTTTATAATTTCGCTTTTAATAACTGTTATTATGACAATCTTAGTTTTCAAAAAGGTTCACCCGATTATAATAATAGTTTTATCCGCAGCCATCGGCATTGCAACAGGATTTTTGTTGTAATTGATAATTTGCAATTACCAATTATCATTCTCACCAAAAACTGCTCCTTAACCATACCCAAAACCATATAAATAACACATTGATTAAAGCTTGAAATTATAATATAATATTTCAGTAAAAACTTTAACGCGAAAAGAGTCGATAAAATGAAAACCGTAACAGAATATTTTGGATGTGATGTCTTTTCTGCCTCAGTTATGAAGGAAAGGCTTCCCGAAGAAACCTACAAGGAACTTCAGAGAACTCTTGAAACAGGTCACCGCTTGGATTTACCCGTTGCAAATGTTATAGCAAACGCTATGAAGGATTGGGCAATAGAAAAAGGTGCAACCCATTTCACCCATTGGTTTCAGCCTCTTACCGGCGTAACTGCCGAAAAGCACGATAGCTTCATAACCCCTAAAAAAGACGGTAGCATAATAATGGAATTTTCAGGCAAGGAGCTTATTCAGGGCGAGCCTGATGCATCCAGCTTCCCCTCAGGCGGGCTTCGCGCTACCTTTGAGGCGCGCGGCTATGCCGCTTGGGACCCTACCTCCTTTGCCTTTATTAAGGATGGTGTTCTTTGCATCCCCACCGCATTCTGCTCCTATGGCGGTGAGGCTCTTGATAAAAAAACGCCCTTGCTTCGTTCAATGGAAGCAATCAACAAGCAAACTCTTCGTGTTTTAAAGCTGTTCGGTAATGACGATGTTGTTTCGGTTAAAACAACCGTTGGTCCTGAGCAGGAATATTTCCTTATAGACAGCGAGCTCTACAATAAAAGAAAAGACCTTGTTTATACAGGCAGAACTCTTTTCGGAGCAAAGCCCCCTAAGGGTCAGGAGCTTGATGACCACTATTTCGGTGCAATAAAGCCCCGCGTTCAAGCCTTTATGAAGGATTTGGATGAAGAGCTTTGGCGGTTGGGTGTTCTTGCCAAAACCGAGCATAACGAGGCAGCCCCTGCCCAGCATGAGTTAGCCCCCATTTACGCAACAACAAACATTGCCACCGACCATAACCAAATCACAATGGAAACCATGCAAAAATGCGCTAAAAAGCATAATATGGTTTGCCTTCTTCATGAAAAGCCCTTTGATGGTGTTAACGGTAGCGGTAAGCATAATAACTGGTCTATTTCTACTAACACCGGAACAAATCTCTTAGAGCCCGGCGACACTCCCTCGGAAAATGCCCAGTTCCTTTTGTTCCTGTGCGCAGTTATCAAGGCTGTTGATGATTATCAGGATCTTTTAAGAGTTTCCATAGCTTCTGCCGGCAACGACCATCGTTTAGGCGCTCAGGAAGCTCCCCCTGCGATAGTTTCAATGTTTTTAGGCGAAGAATTAACCTCAATTCTTGAAGCTATCGAAAACGATAACGCCTATGATGCAAAAGAAAAGGAGCTTCTTAAGGTAGGCGTTCATGTGCTTCCCCGCTTCCCTAAGGATACAACCGACCGCAACAGAACCTCTCCCCTTGCCTTTACGGGTAATAAATTCGAATTCCGTATGCTTGGCTCCTCTGCCTCTGTTGCAGGGCCTAACACAACCCTCAACACTGCAGTTGCTGAGGTTTTGAGCGGATTTGCCGATGAGCTTGAAGGTGCCGAGGATTTCGAAAATGCTCTTCACCGACTTATCAAAAAGGTTATTAAAAACCACAAACGCATCATTTTCAACGGCAACGGTTATGACGATGCCTGGGTTAAAGAAGCCGAAAAGCGCGGTCTTTTAAACCTTGTTGCAACGCCCGATTGCCTTCCCTATATGCTCCATCAGAAAAATGTAGACCTCTACACAAAACATAAGGTCTACAGCGAAGCAGAAATCAAGGCTCATTATGAGATAAAAAATGAAAAGTATTGTAAATATCTTAACATTGAAGCTCTCACAATGATAGATATGACCAAAAAGGATATTCTTCCCTGCGTAAGCAAGCAAATTCACGAATTGGCAGATACACTTATTTCCAAAAAATCTGTAAGCAATGCAATAAACTGTTCTTACGAGGAAGCTCTCGTTGAAAAGCTCTCAGCCCTTTCAGCTAAAGCTCTTGAGGAAGTAACAGCTCTTGAAGAATGCTCAAAAGAGGTTAAATCAATTGCAGAAAGCGATGCTGCCGCAATGTATTACAAGGTAAACATCATTCCCGTAATGAAAGCCCTCAGAGCTGCCGTTGATGAAATGGAAACTCTCTGCCCCGAAGAAAATTGGTGCTATCCCTCCTACGGCGATTTGTTGTTCAGCGTTAAATAATCATATTAAAAAAATCCACTTTTAGTGGATTTTTTTATTTTTTATTCAAACACTAAAGCTATGATCAGAAAATATATAATTAAGCTAACAGCGATTTTCACAACCCTTTTTCTTTTTTCGCTAACTGCGGCGGATATGTATATAAAAACTGTAGGCGATGCATCAGGCTACCCGGCTTATCAGGAGGTTGCTGAGCTAACAAAAACGATAACCGCTATGCACCCTAAGAAAAATAATCTTCGCATTATGACCTATAACCTTTTAGCAGATAGCGTAGGCTTTGAGGGCTCAAATGCAAAGGAGCGCTCAAACGGAGTTTGCAATATTCTTAACAACCTTTCTCCCGATGTGGCAGCTCTTCAGGAGGTAAGCCGGCGGTGGTATGCCTTAATAACCAACAATACAAATTATAAATTCATTCACCCTGTAAGAACAGGGCTTTTAGGCACAATGACCGCCCTTGTCTACAATCCCCAAACGCTTCTGCTTATCTATAGCGGTGAAAAATCATTCAAAAGCGGAAATTCCTCGCCATTAAGAAGAATGGTATGGGCCGTTTTCAAATTCAAAGAAACGGGAGATATGTTCGTTGCAATAAGCACCCATTTAAGCCTTTCAACTGAAAAGGGCTCTGCGGCTTCTGTTGCGCTTATGCAAGCCCTTGAATTAACCGAGCTCACAAAAGAAATCAATAGCGCTCTCAATTGCCCCATAATAGTTGCAGGCGATTTCAATGCCCCCGAAAGCACCGAAAAAACATCTTCCCCGGTTTACGATGTTCTCTCTGCTTATTTTTACGATTCAAAAAAATCCTCGCAAAATGAAAGCTCGCTATCCGTAAAAAACACCGCAAATATAAAGGACCATATCTTTTCAACCAACAACATCACCTCTGAATTTTATTGCCTTTTATCCCACAAGGCATTTGAAGCGCTCAGCGACCATTACCCTGTTTTCACGGATTTTTCTTTTGCTACTATATAAATTGTTAAAAAAATATTTAAATCCCTTTAAATTTTTATTGACTTTATGGATATTTATTATAAAATATAATTATATTGAAAGTAAATAAAGGAGAGATGATAATGGATTTAAGCAAAATTATTGAAGCAAAAGGCAAAGCAGCTCAATATATGATTGATGAAATAACATATATTTGTAACACCTTTGAAAAAAGAGACCCCGGTTCAAAAGG
Source organism: Acutalibacteraceae bacterium (assembly GCA_045604445.1). Lineage (GTDB taxonomy): Bacteria > Bacillota > Clostridia > Oscillospirales > Acutalibacteraceae > DTU089. The sequence goes on along the minus strand of JAZUOA010000166.1, from coordinate 15,328 downwards.
TGAGCATCAGGCTTGTGAATATGCAGCGGAAAAAATGAAGGAATTAGGATGCGACAGAACTTATGTCGAGAGCTTTAAAGAAAATCCCGGCTCCTTCTTCGGATGGATTTACTTTACAATTACATGCTGCTTTTTAGCGTTTATTTCGTATTTCTTTATGCCCGCTTTGACGATTGCATTTATCATTGTTGGTCTTGGTATATGTTTTGTGCAATTTGGTCTTTACAAAAAGCTGGTTGACAAATTCTTCAAAGAGAAAACAGGCCACAATGCAACAGGCTTCAAAAAACCGTCAGGTGAGTTAAAAAGAAGAATTATCTTCGTTGGTCACGTTGACGCCTGTTGGGAATGGCCATTTAAGTACAAATTCAAATATATCGGGTTCGATTTACATATGATGACCTGCTTTATCGGCGCTTTCTATTTGCTCGCTATTGCTATTTTAAAAGCAGTCGGTGTGCTCGAAGCTGCTATTGCGTTAAAGCTTGGTCTTGTTGCCCTTGTTTTTGTTCCCTTTTGGTTCGGGCTTTACTTTATGTGGAACCCTAAAAAAATAGTAGACGGCGCTAATGATAACCTTTCCGGTTGTTACATAGGTATGGCAATTCTTAAAATTCTGCAAGAAGAAGGCATTGAGCTTGAAAACACAGAAATCGGCGTTATTTTCTCAGGTAGCGAGGAAGCCGGTCTTCGCGGTGCAACTGCTTGGTGCGAAGCTCATAAAGACGAAATGAAAGATGTTCCCACATTCATTTATTCCTACGATACAATCGCCCAGTCAGATCAACTCATGGTTAACTACCGCGACCTTAACGGAACGGTTAAGGTTGATAAAGATGTTTCGGATTTATTTATAGAAGCTTGTGAGGAATTGAATATCCCCTGCAAAAAAGGTATGGTTCCTCCCCTTGGCGGAGCAACAGACTCAGCAGCCTTTGCTAAAGCCGGTCTCAGAGCAACCGGCATCACCGCTCTTAACCATGCACTTCCTGATTTCTACCACACAAGACTTGACACACCCGATGCCCTCAACAAGGATTGCCTTGAAAAGTGCTATGCCGCAAGTTTAAAGGTTCTTGAAATGTTTGATAATGGTGCAAAACAATAAATAGATAAATAAATAATAAAATGAGCTGTAAAAAAACGTGAGTTTTTTACAGCTCATTTTTAGGGGATAGGAAAAAATGATGCAGAACGAACAAACCGAGCAAAAACAAGGCTTTAGCCGTGTTTTTGGTTACCCGAAGGCGTACAAAGGTACGTCGAGTGGCGAGGTTTGTTTGTAGCACAAAACACAAATAATTCTCTTTATTTATGTGTTTATAAAAAATCGGGACTTTTACAGGCTTTGAAACCTGCGAAAGTCCCTTGCTTTATATAGTTTTGTGCGGTCTGCGCTTTTTTTACAGCCCCTTTCTGTATCCTTTTTATTTGGCATTTATTATTGCTTCCTGCGAAAAAGAGGGTATTCTTCCCAATCCGTCAGGCCCAACATTCAATAAGTAATTTATCCCCATAGAATTAAGCTTTTCTCTTCTTGCCTTTATTTCCTCGGCAGTTATCCAGCTCTGGTCATAATATTTATAGCCCCAGGAGGTATTAAGCGTGCCTGCGGTTTCATAAAGCCCGAAGGGCGAATATTTGATTCCGTCAAGGGCGTTGGGGTCAGCGTTTTCCTCCTCCTTAAACTCTTCCGGGTATTCGTTATCGCCCAATGAAACGTAATCATAAGCGCCGTTACCTATTCTTGAATTTATAAGGCAACCGGGCTGATACTCTTTAACAAGCTTATTAAGCTCAAGGCTTTGCTCCTTTGTTATTGTGTGAGGAACATCAAACCACATTAAGCATAAATCCCCGTAGCCTTTCAAAAGCTCAGTAACCTGTGGCTTAATTTTCTCCTCAAAGCAAATTGAGAAATCCTTTTTATCTCTCTCGGGAAAATCCCAATTATTATCCCAGGATGTTCCCGAACAGCCCGAAAAGCGGTCATAACCGCCTCCGTGAAAATGGTGCCAATCAAGCTCCTGAGAATAATATAAGCCAAATTTCAAACCGTGCTTATAGCAAGCCTCGCCCAATTCCGCTACAACATCTCTGCCGAAGGGCGTTGCATCAACAACATTGTAGCTATCCGCCCGGGATTTAAACATAGCAAAGCCATCGTGATGCTTTGAAGTAAAAACAAAATACTTCATACCGCCATCCTTTGCAAGGCGAATCCATTCATCCGCATTAAAATACACAGGGTTAAAAATCCTTGCCAGCTGCTCATATTCAGCGTTTGGTATGGGCATATAGCTCTGAATCCATTCTGCGTAGTCAAAAACTCGCCTGCCTTTATATTCACCGCCCAAAAGAGAATATAAGCCCCAATGAGCCATCATTCCGTATTTAGCCTCTTTAAACCATTTATGCTGTTCCATATCTGCCTCCAAGTTTTAATACACACTCTATAATCTACAACAAAAACAAAACAAAATCAAGATAAACCCTCGTTTGTCTTGACTTTTCGTTTTCTTGTGATAAAATATACAACCGTTGTGATATATAATGTAATGTATAAAATATTTAAAGAAAGAAGTCTTAAAAATGCATTCAACAGCAGGAATTCTTTTAACCCTTTCAATCGCCTTGTTATCGGGGCTTTTGCTTTCCCGCCTTGCTAAAAAAATGGGCTTGCCGGCAGTAACCGCCTACCTTGTTGCAGGCGTTATAATCGGGCCCTTTTGCTTAGGCAGAGTTGGTATAGGCTTTAATGCCGAAACAAATCCACCCGAATATTATTCCATCCTTTGCGATTTGGCATTAGGCTTTATTGCCTTTGCAATCGGCAACGAATTCCGCCTTGCTCAACTAAAAAAAATAGGTAAGCAAGCAACAATAATCGGTATCGCTCAGGCTATTTTTACAACGATTGTTGTTGATATTGCTCTGATTGCCCTTTCCTTTATTCTTCCTGAAGGCTATCTTCCGTTGCCTGCGGCAATTATGTTGGGAGCAGTGGCAACCGCTACCGCCCCTGCGGCAACCCTTATGGTTGTTCGCCAATATAAAGCAAAGGGTCCCGTTACGGATATCCTCCTTCCCGTTGTTGCTCTTGATGACGCTGTGGGTCTTGTAGTTTTTGCTATATCCTTTGGAGTTGCAGGCGCTATAAACACAGGCGCAATTGATGCGGTTTCGATGATTGTAAACCCCGTTTTAGAGGTTGTTTTATCAATCGCTTTAGGCGCTTTAATGGGCTTTTTATTCACTCTTTGCGAGCAGTTCTTCCATTCCCGCTCAAAGCGTATGGCAATTTCCGTTACCTTTGTAATGCTCACAGTTGCAATCTCCTCTCTTAAATTTGAAATCGGCGAGGTTCATATTGCCTTTTCAAGCCTCTTAGCTTGTATGATGTTAGGCACTGTTTTCTGCAATATATGCGATTTTTCCGAGGAGCTTATGGAAAGAGCAGACCGCTGGACAGTTCCTATTTTAGTTCTTTTCTTTGTAATAAGCGGTGCAGAGCTTGATTTATCTGTATTCACAAATTGGATTTATGTTGTAATCGGCGGAGCGTATATTATTTTCCGTTGCCTTGGTAAATATTTTGGCGCCCGCTTCAGCGCAAAGCTTTCCGGCTGCGATGATAATATAGTAAAATATTTGGGTATAACCCTTTTCCCTCAGGCAGGCGTTGCCTTAGGTATGGCAAGCCAGGCGATTGAATTTGGCGGTGATATCGGTGTGCTGGTTCAGAGCATAACCCTTTTCTCCGTTCTCATTTATGAGCTGGCAGGCCCCTATTTTACAAAGGTTGCCCTTACAAAAGCAGGCGACATCGTGCCCCATGGCAAAACAAGCGCCCGCGAGGAAGCGAAGCTTAGGCTTCAGGAAAGCGACAGCCCTAAAAACAATAAATAACCAAACACAAATCAGGGCAGTTCACATATCTTCCGTGAACTGCCCCGGTTATTATTTTTCTTCATTTTTTGAAACTGCCGAACCAATAGCGCGGAAAAGGGAGTCATCATTTGTTGATGGTATATCACAGTTATAATGCCAAACCATCACACCGCCATAACCGGTGTTTATGGCATATGCTGTTTTCTTTTCCACAACTTCGGATGTATTGAACCAAAAATCCTTATTGGTATCTTCACAATGATACCAGCCATTATCATCAATTTTTTCATAACAACTATCATAACCGTACCAATAGGCCGCCATATCAGTAGGCCGCGAATAAAAAGGAATACCAATTCTAATCTTTTCTCTCGCTATTCCACCGAAATCAGCATTTTCAACAAGCTTTACAGTATCCTCAAATGTGGCGTGTTTCCCTTTATCGTCAACAAAATCATATGACATAAGCTCAAAGGAATCAATAGCCTCTTCAGCCTTTTTGCTGAACCTTATATTCCAATCAACCCCTGCAACGCCCAAGGTATAATCACCAAGCTCTTTATCTAAAGAAACAAGAAAGCTGTTGTAGTAATACCATGCCTTAGAAGAAAGAGGGTATTCATAATCAAAATGCACACCGTCAAAATTGTGTTTTTCAAGGAAAGAAACTATATTATCCTCTAAAATACCGCTTTTAAAAGCCTTGTTATGCTCAACACTCTGAGCTTCCATTTGTTCTTCCCAATCGGTAGAATCTATGGCGCCTGCGGGACCTAAAAGATTAACGGTAATTCTGACATTCCTTCCGCCTATCGCTTTACGTATATTCTTAAGAGCAGTGCCGAGCTTTTGTTCTTCACATATTACCTCACCCTTATTGTTAAAGGAAGCACATTCAAAAAGAATAACATCTGTTATAATATCAAAATCTTCGGCACACAAACTGTCTTCCGTCTGAACATAATCTCCGCGGATATAGGCTACAACTTTAAAATTATCAACCGGGTGCTCACTTTTTTCGTTTGCCCTTGTACACCCCATAAAAGACATTGTAATTATCGTAAGGGCAACAAACAGCAAGAATAACCTTTTTATATAAGCATTCATACAACATCTTCCTTTATTATTTATTTTTTCAGTATAACATAAATACTCAAAACTTCAACTTAAAATTCTTCTTTTTATAGACAGAACAAAAAAAATATGTTACAATTTTTCAAAATATAAACACAGAAAGGTTATGAGAAAATGAAGGACCTTACAAAATACCACGGCATAATTCCTGCCTTTTATGCTTGCTACGATGATGAGGGAAATGTTTCCCCCGAAAGAACAAAGGCTTTTGCACAATTCCTTTTAGATAAGGGTGTTAAAGGTCTTTATGTTTGCGGTTCATCAGGCGAATGCATCTATCAAAGCAAGGAAGAAAGAAAGCTTATTCTTGAATCCGTAATGGAGGTTGCCAAGGGCAAAATGACAATTATTGCCCACGTTGCTTGTAACAATACTGCCGATTCAATGGAGCTTGCCGCCCATGCGGAAAGCCTCGGCGTTGATGCAATCGCTTCAATCCCCCCTATTTATTTTAAGCTTCCCGAAGAATCCATCGCTCAGTATTGGAACGATATTTCTTCCGCCGCTCCCAATACAGATTTCGTTATTTATAACATTCCTCAGCTTGCAGGGGTTTCCCTTACAATGTCTCTTTTAAAAGAAATGCTTAAGAACCCCAACGTTATCGGTGTTAAAAACTCCTCAATGCCTACTCAGGATATTCAGATGTTTAAAGCCGAGGGCGGTGATAGCATTGTTGTTTTCAATGGTCCTGATGAGCAGTTCGTTGCAGGGCGCGCAATCGGTGCCCAAGGCGGTATCGGCGGAACATACGGCGTAATGCCTGAATTATTCCTCAAATGCGATGAGCTTATTAAAGCAGGCAAGCTGGATGAAGCAAGAGAAATTCAGTATGCAATCAATGAGATTATCTATGCAATGTGCGCTTGCAAATGCAATATGTATGCTGCCGCAAAAGAGGTTCTTCGCCTTCAGGGCATTGATATAGGCGATGCAAGAAAGCCCCTTGCCCAGCTCAAAGAGGAAAGCAAGCCTCTCGCCGCAAGGGTTAACCTTATGATTACCGAAGCAAAAGAAAAATTCTGCAGATAATCAGTAACAATTCAAAAAACTCTTTATTTTTGTTTTTATAAAAAATCGGGACTTTTACAGGCTTTGACACCTGCAAAAGTCCCTTGCTTTATTTAGTTTTTGCGGTCTGCGCTTTTTTTACATCCCCTTATTTTATGCGTTAAACATAAGAATTATAGCCTTCTGACCCTCGGGAAGAGGAAGAGTCAGGCCTTCGCTCATAAGCTCCTCACCCGTCAGCTTATAAATTTTTTCGGGGTTATCAATATCATAAAGGCTGTAAGCCTTTTCGGGAATAAGCCCGTTAAGCTTAACCGTATATTCAGTATCCGTTACCTCAGAACGCTTGTAAATAAGCGCCATTCCCTTGAGAGCATCCTCAGTTGAATATTGCATTGCAAGCATTTTGTTATTATCGAAGCTACCGAAATCAAGGGGATAATAATTTTCTCCCATTGATGCTCTTTGTTGGCTGTAATATTCAAATTCAGGGTTCTGATGGGAGAAGAAATCCATAAGCATAAGGGGCATTATAGCCGACCTTGCTGAATATTCATCTATCATATAAAGGGCGGAGCCTGTAATAGGCAGCCAGAATGAAATACCATAGGTTTGTGATTGAGTTGCATCAAATAAATCCGGATGATAAGAGCAGTTATAATCGCTTCTCCAGAAGGGAATACTGCGATATGTCATTTCAAGGTCAAGCCTTTTACCGCCTGAAGCGCAGTTATCAATTATAAGTCCGTCAACATTTTCGCAAAGATAGTCAAGGTATCTGTAAAGGTTAGTAACATAATGGTTTTCGCAAATACCCTTTCTTCCGCCGTAATATTCCGAATCTGCCTTCTGCCAATATTTAAGAGGCGGGAAGTTGAAATCCTGGCGGTAAATTGTAACCCCATTTTCTTTAAGGGAGGTTAAAATATAATCGCAATAGTATTTGAAGGCATCTTCATCTGCAAGGTTCCACATAAGGTTATCTTCCCCTGCAACAGAAATGAGCCACTCCTCATTTTCTGAACCAATGGTATGAAAATGTGTGCCTGCAATAACTCTTTCGGGCTCATACCAGAGAGTATGACCAAGACCTTTTTTCTTTGCGTAGTCCGAAAGCTCTATAATGCCATTGTCATATCTGGAGGTATCAACAGTCCAGTTGCCAACGCCATCGTACCAGCCCTCATTGTAGCTATACCAGCCTGCATCCATCCAGAATGCATCAGTGTTTTTATAAACGCTTTCATCCAAGCCATCAAGAATTTCAATAATTTCATCAGATGTTCTTGTTGAAGCAGGGCCTGCAACCTCCATAACTATATAGGAGCTTTTTGTAACATTTTCGTGGTAAACGCAATCCGTAATCCATTTTCTGAAAATATTGAAGCCCTTAAGAGCGTTGTCATTTTCATAAAAGCTTATAGAAACAAGAGGCGAGCGAACCTCTTCTCCGGGAAGAAGATAAGCATTAAATTCCTCTTGCTTCGCGGTAATATTTGTTGCGCCGTTTTCTGAGGAAAGCGAAGCCGCCCATTGACCGGTCCAACCGATTCCCAAAACCATACTGCAATTTTCACCGCTGATGTTAAAATACGGCAGGTAGCTTTCAGTAGGCTTACCCTCCGAGCCGCCAAAGCCCATAGCTTTAGAGGAAAGCTTCTTTTTTATAAGCGAAAAATCGCTTGCAGCAGTGTCGCTGCCCATTGAATAATAAAGCTCTGCCTTACCTGTTTCAAAGGATGAATCAAGGGCATAAAAATCGCTTATTACTCCGGAATTTTCTTTGCCTGTATTTTTTATGTAAACTGTCCATTGGCAAGTTGCATTTTCAGAAAATTCAGTTACCTCAACAGTAACCTCAAGGCTGTTATTCTCGCTTACGAAAACTATGCTTTCTGTTTTTCCGCCCCGATAGGCTTTATCAGCTCTTATTGATTTAATCTGCCAATCTGCAGGGTTAAATTCTGCCCCACCAACCTTGAATGTAAAGGGATAATTTGCATTTTCACCTGTTAAATTATTTTCTACCCACTGCGAGCAAAGGCTTTTTTCCTCTGCAGTAATTTTCATTTCTTCGGCGCTTATAGCATCAAACTGAATATTCTTTTTATAATCCAGCGCCTTAATATTTTCCTCGTTAAGAATAATAACCCCTCCGCAAGAAACCACCAAATAAACAATTGCAAGAATAATATTAAGCATCTTGCATCTCTTTTTAGCTCTTAAAGCAAGGGCAACCAAAAGAAGAATTGCCGATACAACAAAGGTTATTGAGTAAACAGTGATAACAACATTATCATCGTTGAATGTGTCGTCATTTATTATAGGGTTTATCCTTGCGTTGACACCCCAGATTAAGCCTTGGAACAAAGCGTTTCCAAAAAGAAATGCAATAAGTTTTTTAACCCAACCGCATTCCTTCAAGGCGCTAACAAAAAGAAGGCAAAACCAACCTAAAGCCACCCCTGAAAGAATTGTGTAAAGGTGAATATCCACGCCACTTTGAGCACCTTCAAATATGTACCAAAGAGAATAAGCCGAATAACCCAACAAGCCCAACAGCACCGTGGTAACAACGCTTTCGATAATCATTCTGTTTCTTTCTTTTTTCATGCACTTACACCGCCCCGAATACAGACAATTTATTTGTGATTTGTAAAATATTGTAACATAATCATTTAATCTAATCAATTATAAAAATCATAAATAATATAACGCAAAGTTGAATTCCCAAACGCAGCCATTATATCAATAATTTCTTCTGCTTTATTAAGGGAATGCGCCTCATTCATCGTTTGGAATAGTCTTAACCGACCCTGATTTGCAAATTGTGTTAAATTACCACAATCTCCACATCACCTTTTTTATCACCGTTTACATATTCACCGTTTTTGTAATAATCTTTTCCATTGATTTTTACAACTGCTTGTGTTGGTATATATAAAACAGCCTTCATATTCTGTGGAAGAGTAAGGTTGATAGTATAGTTACCATCAGTTTTTTCATAATCAAGAGTGATTAACCCTTTTACGCCGGGAACAGTACAGTTCATACTATCTGAAAGATTGTACTGAGGGTCTATTTTAACCTTTTCATAGCCTGCTTCAAGAGGTGTGATTCCTGCAAAATGCTTGCTCATTATAACAAGAGGTCCGCCGCTCCAGGCGTGATTTTTAGTGCCTCGCCATTCATCCCAGAATTCCCATAAGGTAGAGTAATCCTCGCTCATCATCCCCTCATATCTATCCTTAATTCTGTCATACGCTGCTTCATATTCACCCATTTTGCAAAGGGCTTCAAGAACATAATATTCCATATAAGGGCTTGAATTTTTAGTAGCTACGAGAACATTTTTAATAGTAGCATACTGCTCTTTTTCTGAAAGCCCCGCCAAAACTGCAAGGGCATTTGCCCTGTCATCGCATTTCTTTACATCTTCGCTTTTGAAGCCGTCCTCTGTCCAAAGGGTTTTATATCCCCTTGCGATAGCATCCTTTCTTTGAGTAATAAATGAGATATCCTCTTCTTTTCCTAAAATCTCCGCCATTTCCTCTGTGGCAGAAAGTGCATAATAAACCCATGCGTTTTCTATGGCAGTCATATCTGCCTTTTTGCCCCAATCAGGCCAATCCCACGAGCCCTCACGATGAACAACAAGGTTATTTTCGCCTATTTCCCAAAGCTTCAGGTAGTCTACAGAGGCTCCGTAAACCTTTTCAATAAAAGCCTTGTCGCCGGTATAATTATAATAAGTAAGGAAGCCTACGATTCCTGCAAGCTGCTGAACAGGAAGCTCAAAATAATCACCGCTTATGGGCACAACGGTCTGAAGCACCTTTGTATCGTCAATGTGAGAAAGCATCGCCTCCACACCCTTTTGATACAGCAGGTATGAGCTACTGTCTAAAGAGTACATTGTCATAATCATTTCGCTTGTAACATCGCCCCACCACTGTGCTCTTTCTCTGTCAGGGCAATCCATAAAATTGTCGCGCATGGTAACATAGAGAGTGCGCAACGATTTTTGCCACAACGAATTCAGGAATTCATCATCGCATTTAAAATCACCGCAGAATGAGCTATCATATCCTGTTTCGCGGTATTTGAGAGAAACAACCTTAACGCCTTTTGGTATTTTATAAGTAATATGCTCGCCGTTAAACCAGCCCAAAGCCTCAAACTCCTGCTCTCCTTCTTTAGTTATATAGGTAGTTGAAACCGCACCGATTAAGGTGTTTTCCGTAGTTATACGAATCCTTTTCCCTTCAGGTGCTACTATTTTAAGATAAGGAGTAAGCTGTGCGTTATAGGGAATGTCAACGGTGATTTTTTCGCCGAAAGCCTTGCTAACGGTATAATTTTCATAATCCTTTGAATTCTCGTAATCCTTAAGACCGTAATCCTTCAAAAAGGGAATGCCTCTGGGATAAAGCTTGCCGTAAGCACCCTCTCCGCCAAGAGCATATTCCGTTGCATTTTCCCAAGGTGAAACGTCATAACCCTCATCCATCCAATCCGCCATATCCTCCCTGGCATCAAAATAAATGCTGTATTCGGGAAGCCTGTAGTTAGGCGGATAAAGGGGGCTGTCAACATAAGCTCTGTTTCTTTTCACCTTCCAGCTTTTGTCGGAAATTATGCTAACGCTATCGCCTATTGCTTCAAAAATGAATCCGCCCTGATTGCTGCTGCTATAGGAATAGCTTGTTTCGTTATCCCAAAACCACGCTAAAGCACATATTCTGTTCTCGCCTTTTCTGAGGTAAGGCGCAATATCTATGCTGTCATAATAGCCGCTGTTTTTATCGGGGCCTCGCTTCACGCTTCCCTCAAAAACAACTGTTTCTCCGTTTATGTAAAGCCAATATTTAGAATCGGCTGAAATATGAGCAATAAGCTTTTCAGGAATTTCGTTAAGCTTTACCGTTTTATTAAAGCACATCCAAACATTTTTCTCCGTAAGGCTTTCCTTATCCCAAATCCATTTTGCCTTCCAGTCCGCTTTCTCCTCAGTAGAAATAACCCGGTATTCGGGAATACTGTCGGGAATAGTATAATCATTTTTATATACTACCATTGTCAAATCCCCCGTTGGAAAAAGCGAAGTAATAAAGCCTGCCGCTATTACAAGATAAGAAATAATTGTCTGTAAAATCTGCATAAAAGCCTCCATGATATAATTCAAGCTTTCGCCTCTATAAATTGGAATTTGTTGAACAAATTATTAATTGTTTTACTGTACTTATTAGTACGTATATGTGTCGAAGCCCTCAACCCAAAATGTTTTGTCTAAAAGTCTGGGTTGAAAAAACTTGAACACTTTCTTCACCTTAAACCCGTCAACTGTTTCTTTGAAACCGTTTTTTGTTCTCAAAAATTCTATTGCTTCATTAGCATTATCTAAGGAACTGTAAATTCCAATGTCCTTATTTTCAATATGGTCTATAAGTTTATATTTATGAGAAACTTTGTAGCATATCATTTTTTGTGCAACCCCTCATCAAATTTTTATTTGTCATTTCATAAAGCATAGCTTTATCGGATGCTTTGGGTTAATTTGTGTTGTATTTTTGTTAAAAACAACATTTTCTGCATTTACTTCAACCTTGGGATAAATGATTTTATCTGCTTGCGGTACGATATCAAAACAAAGCTTTGAGTTTTTGAAATCTATATTTTTCAGTGTTATATTTTCAGTGGGATAATTTGAATGAAACAGAATATCAACATCATTTTCTAAAGCGATATTTTCGAGAGTGATTTCACCTTGAGGAACGCATACACAACCGGGATAGAAGCTTCGTGCATATGTGTCATAATTAAGACTTACGGCAATTCCTATATTACGCTTTTTCTGAAGTCTGCAATTTCGTATTATTATATTGCGACAACCGCAGTCAAGCTCTTCCGTATTGCGCACAACAACCCAATTTATACCGTCATATTCCATAATTCCTTTTTTATGGCAAGGCGGTGTATTGGAGGTGTATAATTTTCCGTCTTTCGGATTCATCAGAACACGATATGTTTTACCATTAACCGCAACGGTATCCGAGTGCTGAACCTGCATTCCTTTGTGCCATCTGCACCAGGCACCACCAAGAATCCTACAGAAAAATCCGGTTGTTGAGTTATCATCCAAATCAATACAGTTTTCGATTATACCGTTTTCAATCCAACCTATATGAGTATTTGAGGTTGCGTAATCAAAGGCGTTGAGTGCTATTGGGTCATCAAATGTACGGAACTTGCCGTTTCTTATAACAAACCCATCGCCCCAACCAAGATGAACACCATCTTTATTTCCTGTTATATATAAATCATTAAGACTAATATTTTTAAACGCACTTATTTGAATTGCATAATCCTTTTCAAGCAATCCATGGCACTCAAAACCATCGATTTTTAAATTTTCAACATAAATCATTGCAACCTGTGCCCGTAATCCCGCAATTCGACTGTTCACACCAAAGTCATTGCTTTCAATACCGTTACATTCAAGATGCAATCCGATAATTTCAATATTACGATTATATTCGCCCTTAAGCGCACCTTTATTTATAAAAGCATTACCATTAACTCCACTCACACTTTCTTCACGTTGAAGAATTACACCTTCACAGAACACAAGCTTTGTATTATCACCGATTTCAATTTGCTCGGAAATTTTATAAATACCGGGAACAGTAACTTGAACTATTCCGCCCTTATCAACCGCTTTTTGAAAAGCTTCGGAGTTTTTATGTGGGTTATTTTCAGGCAAAAAACCATATTCATCTGCACTGATTACTACATTTTTCAAGTTGTCCACCCCACAAATTCTTATTTGTCTATTTAAATTTCAAATAATATTGTTGGTTTACTTATGTTTTATAATTCTAAACCGACCTTATAAATTATTCAGAAGTCACATCACAATATTTGCCGATTTTGAACCTTGTTTTCGGGAATCGCTTTTTCTTTCCGTGAACGCTTATACCGTCAAGCTCAACCTGAACTGTGTTAGTATCGCTGTCTGTGCCTTCTATTTTGGGCTTCATATACGAGGTATAGGAAATATTTCTGAATACAACGTTTTTAATCTCAAAATTTTCCGCTTCCTCATCATAAATCTTAACGAGAATGGGTCTGCCTTCGTCGCGGAATATCTCAATATTTTCAAAAAGAACTCCGTCAATACTGCCTTCGGTCTGCTCTGCTACAACAACAAGCGAGCCGATTCTGTCGTTATCCCAGATACCGTCGCGGTAAATTACGGCGCAGTCACGAAAAGCTACATCAGAAATTTTCTTGTTGACCTCCCCCGTAATACCAAAGCATCTTGCATATCCGCCCCAGGCAATGCAATTTGTGAAAGCGATATTTTTACTGTCCATTGTACCGCCGAGAGCCTTAACCTCAAAGGTATCATCCGCCACTCTTGCAAAGCAGTTGTCAACTGCAACATTATGGCTGTTGCAGATTGCAAAGCCGTCGCAGTTACCGCGGTTACCGATAATATCAACATTATCAATGCTGACATCGGTACAGCAGTAGGAAATGAATGACCATTCGGGTGAGTTTATGATTTTCACATCTCTGACATTTATATTATTGCAGTTTGTGAAAACAACGCCCCTTCTCTCGCGTCTGTCAAGTCGGGTCATATCTATTACGCCCCTGCCTGCAAGGGTTATGTTTTTGCAGTTATAAAAATTAATAAACGGATATCTTGTAAGCCCGATTGCATTGTCACCCGGTGCAGTCGGCTCAAGGTATTTGTTTTCATCTTCTGCAGAGTCAATGTCATAAAGGTGGTTAGCAAGAACATAAGCCCCCTCTCTGAGATAAATTACCAGATTATTGTGCTCAACAAGGTTAACATAGTCATATTGATATACGCCTTTATCAAGAACCCAGACATTATCCTCTCCGTATTTCTCAATATATTCTGCAATTTCTCTGTCTTCATCAACCTTTTCGCGAACCATAAGCGTGTAGCCGTAGTACTGGTTTGCATTGTTAAAAAGGAAAGTATAGATTCCTGTTTTATTGATTGATGCTGTTACGGTGTTGTCTTTACACTGTGCCTTTACACCGTGCGATTCAGGTAACACAATTGCATTTTTGAGCTCTACATCAGCACCCGTTATCTCAATATTGAATGAAAATTCCTCGCTTGAATCAACATAAATTTCAGAGAAGGAGTGGAGTGTGCCTGTATCGTCAACACGTATAAAAACCACCGAAGCATAAACGGGGATTTCCTCTCCGCTTACCTTTGCGGTGTAATAGGGCGAAACCGTTATACCGTTTATATCGTCATATCCGCCGGACTGAACATATTCAGGAAGCTCAGCCGAGGCTCTGCCTACAAGCTCCTGCTCGGTAAGACCTGCCTCTTCAAGAGTGATTATTGCCTCATCGGGATATTTAAGAAACGAAAAATCGAAATTCTCACTTTCGGGATAAACCGTTGCAGGAAAGATAAGATTTGAGCAAAAAATTGAAGCAGTTGTGAAAATTGTAAAAATAAATTTGATGAACCCTTGCATTTAATCAACCCCTTAAAAATTCCTTATATCATAGAAAAAAGAGTTTTGAAGAACATAATTATTACAGTGAAAAAATTAACATCTGAATCTGTTGTGTTGTCGGTTATCTCAAAAGAATCAATGATTTCATCCGTGTCGGTACGATAAGTCGTGCCGACAATTGCCTCATCAGTAAACTCAAACGCTGTATATGTAGGAACGCGCACATCAAACGCAGAAACAGTAAACGAAGCGATTGATTCGGGAAGCGGGTCATAGTTACTGCCCGATGCTGAGGAGGACTGAACATATACCGTACCTTCAACCTCTGTAGCCTCGCCTGCGTACATAGTGCCTGTGCGCGAATAAAAGTGGTCGTGTCCGCTCAGGCACAGGTCTATATCGTATAAATCATAGAGCGATGAAAAGAAAAGCCGTTCTTCTGAAAAATCATCGTCGCTTAATGAGGCTGAATAAGGGTTGTGGTGCATTGTAACAACTCTCCACTTTGTATCGGGATAAGCCTGTGTCGCTTCACGCAAAACCTTTGCGGTGTCAAGCATAAGGTTATTATTAGAGTTGATTGTAATAAAAAGCACATCCCCGTAAGTGTAATAATATCCAGTTCGGGCTTCGCTGGGATTAAGCTCGTCAACCTGGTTCGGATTGTTAAAAATTTCGCCGTAAAGTGTAGAATCATCGTCGTGGTTGCCTATAGTGTTGGCAACGGGCAGAGAGCGCAAGGCTTCAGGTGAAAGGTAAGCCTTCATCTGAACGAG
>JAZUOA010000165.1:0-5971 GCA_045604445.1 Acutalibacteraceae bacterium | reverse complement strand
GGTGGCTTTCGGAATTATACCACCCATTATTTATAACATAAGGGTCAGGGTAACCTGCGGCAATGTTTTCTCCGCAATGGTACCATTTTATACCTGCTTTGTCTAAGCGTCCGCCAACCTTTAAGCCATTAAGGTTTGTGTGTTCAAAATAGTTGTTTGTTGCCATATCCGAGCTATGAGAGCGGGCAACCTTTGCAACAGTTGAGCTGTATTTTAAGGCTGCAACATCGTTAAGCGCCCTGCAACCATTAGTAAGGTGGAAAATAAGCTTTTCAGCAGGAGTGTTGTTTTTTGTATTAAGGCGGTAATAATTTTCTTTGCCTAAAGTAACTGTAAAGGCGTAAGCCTTGCCTGAACCCGGATTGTCGATAAAGCTTCTTATATACATATCGCCTATCTGGCGGTTAAGCGTAGTATCCGCTCCGCTTAAAATGAATTTGCCGCTGCCCTGAGAAACGTAAGCAGAGCCGTGATTTGAATAAAACTGAGAAAGCACGCCGTTTGTAAAAGTGAAAACGCCCAAATCCTTATAATTTGTGTAATAAACGTAAATTACAATCGGTTCGGAGCCATAGCTATCGGCAATGGTATCCTGAGGTGTACCAAAAACTGTTTTAACTGTTGCGGGAGTGCTTCCGAACCCTACCGTTTTATTCTTATAAGTTATAAAGGGTGAGGCGATAAGAGTTTCGCACTGTGTGCAATAGCCGTTTTCTTCTGTGTGGCTTAAAAGGGGTTCAGAGTAGCTGCAACCATTTTTGCAATAGCCGTTTTCAGTGCAGGTTGCGTGAACAATATCGTGGCCTGTAGGCTCCAGAATTTTCTCTGCCCTCTTTCCGCAATATATGCAGTATGAAAGTGCCGTACCGCTTTCTGTGCAGGTTGGCTCGGTTTCGGTCTCCCAAACGGAATAAAGGTGGTCGGGCAGATATTCTATATCCCCTGCGGCTCTTAAAATAATGCGAACATCTTCGGTTGTAATATAGCCGTCTCTATCAACATCTGCAGTATTGAATTCCCAATCATCAGGCGTGTCAATCCCTGTGGCGAAATGCATTGCTTCAACAGCATCCATAACACCCAAATAACCGTCATCAGTAATATCGCCGTGCATAGCGTTTGCGCCTACCGAAAAGGAGAAAGCGCAAATCACAGCAAAAACAAAAATCAACGCAATTCGTTTTTTCAAGGATTTCACCTGCCTCACAAGAATTTTATATGCCTTATTTATATAAGGATTTCAAAAGCTCAATTTCTCTTTGGTAGCCATCTATATCATTAGGTGTTTCAAGGAAAAAGGGGAGATGCCTTAGCTTTTTGTGGTTGATAATTCGTTCAATGGCTTCGATACCTATTCCGCCCTCGCCGATTTTTGCATGCCTGTCCTTATGGCAGCCTAAATAATTCAAGCTGTCATTAAGGTGGATTGCTTTAAGCCTTTCAAGGCCAATAACCCGGTCAAATTCTTCAAGAACACCATCAAGGTTGTTAACAATATCATATCCGCCGTCAAAAATATGGCAGGTATCAAGGCAGACGCCTAATTTATCCTTTAATTCTACCTTGTCGATAATTGCTTTAAGCTCTTCAAAATTTCTGCCGATTTCGCTGCCTTTACCTGCCATTGTTTCCAACAAAATTATTGTTTTTTGGGTAGGGGATAAAACCTGGTTAAGCATATCGGCAATAAGCTGTATACCAACCTCTTCGCCTTGGCCTACATGGCTGCCGGGATGGAAATTATAAAGAGCACCATCAATGTTATCAAGCCTGAAAATATCATCAAGCATAGTGTTTTTTGCAAATTCTCTTAAGCCTGCATCCTTGGAACAGGCGTTCATTGTATATGGTGCATGAGCAAGAACTGAAACGATACCATTTTCTTTTCTGTATTCTTCAAAAGCCTTAATATCATCCAAATCAAGAGGCTTTGCAGAACCGCCCCGAGGGTTTCGGGTGAAAAACTGAAAATCGTTGGCACCGATTCTTACAGCCTCTTTACCCATAGCAAGATAACCGCCTGAGCTTGATAAATGGCAACCTATAATTAACATAACAACATCCCTTACTTTAATTTATGAATGAAAAGTCCGCTTAAAAGCTTTGGTTCAAACCAAGTGGATTTTGGAGGCATAATCATATTTGCATCGGCAATGCTCATTAAATCCTCCAAGGTGGTGGGGTACATTGAAAATGCAACTGCCATACCGCCTTTAACAAGCTTTTCGAGCTCGCCAAGACCTCTGATGCCACCGATGAAATCAATTCTTTTATCTGTTCTGGGGTCGCCTATTGCAAGGATAGGGGTAAGAAGATTTGTTTGCAGAATTGAAACATCCAATTGCTCAACGGGATTGGTTTCATCAAAGGTGCCCTCTTTTGCGGTGAGCTTATACCATTTTTCTCCTAAAAGCATTCCGAAGGTGTGTTTGGCTTCAGGGTGGTAGGCACCTTGGCATCGGACTTCCTCAACAATGAATTTTTCTTTTATTTTTTCAATGAACTCTTTTTCTGTATTACCATTAAGGTCTTTGACAACTCTGTTATAATCCATAATTTCCAAGGTGCTTGCAGGGAAAAGAACTGCCAGGAAAAAGTTGAATTCTTCAGTGCCGTCAAAATCAGGGTTTTGCTCGCGGCGCATTTTCGCAACATTAACTGCAGAAGCGCAACGGTGGTGACCATCTGCAATATAAAAATCCCCGGTATTTTCAAAAAGCGCGGAAAGCTCTTTGCAAATTCCTTCGTCGCTTATTACCCAAACTGTGTTTGCAATACCATCCTCGGTAATAAAATCGTAAACGGGAGCTTTATTTTTTTGCTCGTTTATGATGGTATTTATTTTTTCATTATCCTTGTAGCAAAGAAAAATGGGGCCTGTGTTAGCGTCGCAGGTATCAACATGGCGGATTCTGTCAGCTTCTTTATCTGCCCTTGTTAACTCGTGCTTTTTTATGGAGTTGTTTATATAATCATCAACTGATGCACAACCTACAAGGCCTGTTTGCTCTCTGCCGTTCATAATCTGGCGGTAAATATAAAAGCAAGGAGATTTATCCATAGCGCAAATGCCGTTTTTCTCCAAGGCGTTAAGGTTTTCGGCAGCCTTAGCATATACCTCATCGCTGTAAAGGTAAGTATCGTCAGGTAAATCTATTTCTGCCTTATCAACATGAAGAAATGAATAAGGGTTACCCGCTACCATTTCTTTTGCTTCTTGGCTGTTCATAACGTCGTAGGGGAGAGCTGCAACCTTTGAAGCATATTCGGGAGCAGGTCTTAACGCTTTGAAGGGTTTAAAAATTGCCATGGGATTACCTCCGTGAAAGTTTACAAATTTCTAATATAATTTTACTTTATTTAGTTGATTGTTGTCAATATTATTATTGCATTTAAAAAAAGTGTGTGATATCTTATTTCTGTAATATTTCAATTCAGATGTGATTTTTATGCCACAAAATTTATAAATTATTCTCATAAGAGCTGGAATAGCTCGGTCTGAATTGCAGAAAACGATAAAAAATTAGTGTACAAGGTTAATTGATATGGATTTTAAAGAGATTTTAAAATATTGCTATAATTTAAGCATAAATAACAACAGAACATGGTTCCATGAAAACCACGATGAATATGATAAAGTAAAAAAGGATTTCTTGGGCTTTCTTGATATGCTCAGGTTTGCTATAAGCGAGGAATCTCCTGAAATTGCAAAGGCAATAATGTATATGGAGCCTAAGGAATGGATGTATAGGATAGCAAGGGATATGCGTTTTCATAAAAACGGTCCGCCGTATAACCCTGCTTTCAGGGCATATATTGCGCCGGATAGAAAATCCTGGATGCCTGAGGGGTATTATATACGTATTTTCCCCGGTTCATCAATTTTCGGAACAGGGCTATGGTGCGATACTACCGCAAAGATGAATAATATAAGGGCATATATATCCCGAAACTATAAGGAATTTGAAAAAATCCTTGAAAAAAGTAAGGTTACGATAACAGGGGATAGGCTCAAAACTATACCGAAAGGGTTTTCTAAGGATGACCCTGCGGCAGAATATATTAAAATGAAAAATTGGCAAATAATGTATTTTATCCCTGACGAAGATATTGACACCTTTGAGGATTTTTGCCTTTTATTAAGGGGATATGTTAAGGCCATGGAGCCTATGCGCCAATTCTTTATGAGAGCCGCAAATTATGTTGAAAATAAACGCCCCGAGTTTGAGTGGTAAAAAACACTTGACAAGTTTTTTTCGTAGTGTTAGAATGAATACAATTAAATTTAAACCGTTGAGGCGGAAATAAAGGCGATGATGACTTGGCAGAGAGCCCTGTTGCTGTGAAAGGGTAAGAAACAAATCGTCAAATGGGCCGCTGAGGGTGCAGTCAAATGTGGGTTCACAGAGTATTCTGCAACGTGATGGCATACGTTAGTTGCCGGGAGTATGATGGTACTCTGAAGTGCGCGATTTTTCGTGAATCAAGGTGGCACCGCGGATAAGCTTTTTATTCGTCCTTGGCAGAGTTGTTTCTGTCAAGGGCTTTTCTTTTGGCAGAAGAAAGAGGTTTATTATGTTGCTTACTAAACGATGGCGTGGCTTAGCTTGATTTTTCTTTATTTTGTAATTTACGGAGGATTTAATTATGATTTATAACGGTATCGATTTTGACACATATTTTAACAACTATCCCGATAAAAACGGTTATTTCGGAAAATACGGCGGAGTTTACATTGATGATAAATTGAAAAATGCAATGGCAGAAATTACCGAAGCTTATTATTCAATTTGCCAATCAAGAAAATTTATTGCGGAGCTTCGCAGAATTCGTAAAGAATTCCAGGGAAGACCTACTCCCGTTACACATCTTGAAAGGCTTTCTGATGCTTTGGGCGGCAAGGTTCAGCTTTATGCAAAGCGCGAGGATTTAAACCATTCGGGCGCTCATAAGCTTAATCACTGTATGGGTGAGGCTCTTCTTGCGAAATATATGGGTAAGAAAAAGGTTATTGCCGAAACGGGTGCAGGTCAGCATGGCGTTGCCCTTGCAACAGCTGCTGCATATTTTGGTTTGGAATGCGATATTTATATGGGCTCTGTTGATATTAAAAAGCAGGCTCCCAATGTTGCAAGAATGAAAATACTTGGTGCAAACGTTGTTGAAGTAACCCATGGTCTTCAAACTCTTAAAGAAGCGGTTGACGCTGCATTTGATGCATACAGCAAAGAGTATGAGCATTCAATATACTGCATTGGTTCAGTTCTTGGCCCTCATCCGTTTCCTATGATGGTTCGCGATTTTCAAAGCGTTGTGGGTATTGAGGCAAGAGAGCAGTTTATTGAAATGACAGGCCACCTTCCCTCATCAATTGTTGCTTGCGTTGGCGGCGGCTCAAACGCGGCAGGTCTTTTCGCAGGCTTCCTTAATGACCCTGTTGATATTTATGGTGTTGAGCCATTAGGAAGAGGTCCAAAGCTTGGTGACCACGCGGCAAGCCTTAAATATGGCACTGAGGGTGTTATGCACGGCTTTAACAGCATTATGCTTAAGGATGAAAACGGAGACCCAGCCCCCGTTTATTCAGTTGCAAGCGGTCTCGATTACCCATCCTCAGGCCCTGAACACGCATTCCTTCAGGAGCTTGGCAGAGTTAAATATGATGTTATTGATGATGAAGAAACAATTGATGCATTCTTTAAGCTTTCTCGCCTTGAGGGTATAATCCCTGCAATTGAAAGCTCTCACGCAGTTGCCTATGGTATGAAGCTTGCAAAAACCATGGACCACGGCTCAATTCTTATTAACCTTTCAGGCAGAGGCGATAAGGATATGGATTATATAATTGAGAATTACGGTATAAGATAAAAAGGGGGCTGTAAAAAAACGTGAGTTTTTTTACAGCTCATTTTTAGGGGATAGGAAAAAATGATGCAGAACGAACAAACCGAGCAAAAACAAGGCTTTAGCC
>JAZUOA010000164.1:0-7291 GCA_045604445.1 Acutalibacteraceae bacterium | reverse complement strand
CTTTGTACGCCTTCGGGTAGCCAAAAACACGGCTAAAGCCTTGTTTTTGCTCGGTTTGTTCGTTCTGCATCATTTTTTCCTATCCCCTAAAAATGAGCTGTAAAAAAACTCACGTTTTTTTACAGCCCCTTTTATTATTATTTCGGAAAATCAAAATCAGTTTTCTTTAATCGGTAGTTGTTATTTCTTAATTCATTTAATAGCTCATCGTTAGTTTTTATCAGAGTGTTAAAATAAATACCGCCGTGGGCAGTGTCCTCTTTTTCGTGAAAATCCGAACCGGAGGTAATTATGCTTTTGCCTTGTTTTTTTGCCCAAAGCTCTGCAACATCGTTGTTAGAATTATGGCGGGGATTACCGTTGAAAACCTCATATCCGTCCAGAATATCCCAATTTTCAACCTTCATACCGCGCCTGAATGGGTGAGCCTGCAGAAAAATCAAGCCGTTTTCATGAGCAAGTTTTGAAAAGGTTTTCGGGTTCATAGCCATAAGGTCACCATAAGACCTTAAAAAATCTTCGGTAACACCGTAAACGAGGTAATCGTTAGGGTATTTTTCTGTGTAAAATCTTATTTCCATTCCCAACAAAACAATAAGCTTTCCTTGGGCAGCCTCTTTTACTGCCTCATAGCCTTTGAGAAAATGGTCAATTTTGGTGTCCCAAGGCTCATTTTCAAGGCCGGCTCTGGAAAATGTGTCGCTATTCATATGGTCGGTTACAACGATACCTGTGTAACCGATATCTGTATAGTATTTTATGAAATCCTTAGCGTATGTGCCGGAACAAGTGCTGACTTCTTTAACATGGGAATGCATTTCGTACAAATATTCCATAAAAACACTCTTTTCTTGCCCAAATAAATATTAAATTGATTATATAACCTTTTTTCTCTCTTGTCTATAATTTATTATTGCAAAATAAAATAAAAATGCTACAATAAGATTGAAAATAGTTAAATTTGTCAAGGGGTGTATATTTATGGTAAAATTGAAAGCAGCAGTTATCGGTGTCGGAAGCATTTCCGGCGAACATATTAACGGCTACATAAAAAATGAAAATGTTGAGTTGTACGCTTTTTGCGATATAAATGCTTCTCAGCTTAAAAAGATGGCAGAAAAATATGGTGTTCCCGAGGAGCGTTGTTTTACAGATAAAGAAGAAATGTTTAAGGCGCTTCCCGAAATTGATATTGTAAGCGTTTGCACTTGGAACTCTGCCCATGCTGAATGCACTATTGCTGCTCTTAATGCGGGGAAGGATGTTATCTGCGAAAAGCCGATGGCAATGAATACTAAGCAAGCGGAAGAGATGCTTGAAGCTGCAAAAAAGAACGGAAAACACCTTCAGATTGGCTTTGTTCGCCGCTATGGTAATGATGCGGAGGTTATGCAGGATTTTATAAATGCAGGTAAATTTGGCGATATTTATTACGCTAAAGCTACATATCTTCGCCGTAACGGTAATCCCGGCGGTTGGTTTGGAGATAAGTCTCGTTCAGGTGGCGGTCCCCTTATAGACTTAGGCGTTCATGTAATTGATCTTTCAAGATACCTTTGCGGTAATCCGAAACCCGTTTCAGTTTACGGCGCAACATTCCAAAAGCTTTTTAACAGACCTGAAATAAAAGGCAGTAAAAGCTATTCTTCTGTTTCTGCCGGTGTAAATGATATTTGCGATGTAGAAGATCTTGCAACTGCTCTTATCCGTTTTGATAATGGTCTTGTGCTTTCCGTTGAAGCAAGCTTTTCTTTGAATATTAAGAACCCTGAGGGTAACATTCAATTCTTCGGAACAAAAGCGGGAGCAAAGCTTGATCCGCAGGTTGAAATCTTTACAGATGAAAACGGATACCTTGTAGATATGAGCTTCAGCAGAGATACTTCTTTGAGCTTCGATGGACTCTTTTGCAGAGAAATTGACCATTTTGTTGATTGCGTTCTTAACGGCACACCTTGCAAAGCTCCTGCCCAAGATGGTGTTGAAATTATGAAAATTCTTGATGCGATTTACGAATCTGCAAGAACGGGTCATGAGGTTATAATTAACTGATTGTCTTTAAAAAATTGGTGGAAAGGGTGGTTTTATGAAAAAATGCGATAGTTGCGGTAAGCCATACGCTGCAAGCAAAGATGTTTTTTGCCCTCATTGCGGTGCTGTTGCCTCTGAAAAATGCACCCATGGCTCTATATATGATTCCTCAAGATATGATAGGGGAGAGCTATATGATACCCCGAATAAATATGTATATAATCAGGGTGCGGAGCCACATGCTCAAAGAGAGCCTTTAAATAAAGGTCACAGCAATCAACCCGGAGCACCATATACACTTGATTTGCCTAAAATATTAAAAAATGATTCCTTCAAGAAATTCAGAAGCGTTTTAGTAAGCATATTTATGATAGTTGCTTTTGTTATAGGCGTAGTTAATGTTGCGTATAACGAAACAAATTATGAAAGCTTTGCCGATGATCAATATTACGATGGTGAATATGATTACGAAAATGACTATTATTATGCTAAGGCGCAAACAGAATCCGCGGTTGTGCTTGCGAATGTTTATAATGATATGTGGTTTGATTTCAATGTTGTTTTAGGCAATTTGTATTTTGAAAATGCTCAAAATAAATTTGTTGCTGAATATGCAGAGGATTTATTGGGAAATCAATGCCATGCGCAGTTTGATATGATTACGCTTGATGATCCGGAATTCGAAATGTATGAGTTTGAAGAAGCGATTGAATATGCTTGGAATATTCAATCGGATAATGAAAGCGATGCAGGGTATTATGAGTTTCAGGAAATAACTCAAGAAATAGGGCAGATAATTTATATTGAGGATTTTTCGATTGTAACCGATTACGGAGATATTTATCTGGATTTACCTTTTGATGCATTTTCTTGCGATGAAGAGGGAAACATAACCTATTATGAAAAAGAAGATATGAGCAGCAGTATTCGGTTGGTAGAATGCCAACCGGAAAAAACGCTTGATTCGGATGCGTTTGAGCTTTATATATCCTTTTCAGACGGTGAGCTGATAAGGAATTTCAATGAATCTGAATATTCTGTTGTTACGGAGGTTGTTTCTGTAAATGCACAGTAAAGCTAAAAAAACTGCTCTTTGCGGTTTTGCGGCGGCGCTTTCAATAGTGCTTATGCTTTTTACAACCATTGTTCCTGTTTTTATGTATGTTTTGCCTATTGTTTCAGGGATTTTAGTTTTATTTGTTTGCGAAGCAGTAAATAAAAAATGGGCGTTGGGTGTTTATTTTTCTACAGCAGTGCTATCCTTTTTGCTTTTAACTGATAAGGAGGCGGCGTTAACCTATACCTTGTTCTTTGGTTATTATCCTTTGATTAAAGGGATTTTTGAGAGGTTTAACAGTTTTCTTGCCTGGTTAATAAAATTTCTGTTGTTTAATTCGGGGGCCATAGCAATTGGTTGGGTAGGCGTTTGGCTTTTTGGCTTTTCGGCGGAAGAGTATACCGAGTTCGGAAAATTAACAATCCCGATTCTTTTAGTAATGGCAAATGCAGTTTTTATCTTATATGATATTATGCTTACCCGCTATGGTTTTTTGGTTTCTCGCTTTGCGGAAAGATTAGGGGCTGTAAAATAAATAATGCTATGAAGCCGCTCAGTTCGTCTTATAAACGAATTGGGTGGTTTTTTAAATTGTCAAACTATTGACAAAGTGTTGTAAATAAATGTATAATTACAGTGTATAAATTTTGGAAAGATGGGGTGTTTTTTATGCAGAAAAAAACCGTAGCTCTTACAGGCTCCTCAGGTACAATGGGTTGGGCAGGCTTTAAAGAGCTTTATGCAAGAAAAAATGAATTCAACATTGTTGTTCTTAACAGAGGCAGCCAAAAGAACCGCGATAAATTTGCGCCTTATGAGAATGACCCTTCAGTTAAGCTTGTTTGGGGTGACCTTACAAACTACGAAGATGTTCTTGAAATGGTAAATGGTGCAGATTATGTTCTTCATGTAGGCGGTATGGTTTCACCGGCAGCAGACTATTATCCCGTTAAAACTCAGAAAACAAACGTAACAGCTGCTCAGAATATTGTTAAGGCAATTAAGGCTCAACCTGATCCTGATGCAGTTAAGGTTGTATACATAGGCACGGTTGCTGAAACAGGTGACCGTAATCCTCCGATTCATTGGGCAAGAACAGGTGACCCCATTAAAATCAGCGTTTATGACCACTATGCTATAAGCAAGGTTAAGGCAGAAGCAGTTTTTGCCGAGTCAGGTCTTAAGCATTGGGTGTCTCTTCGTCAGTCAGGTATCCTTTACCCTGAAATCCTCAAAAATATGGAGCCTATTATGTACCATGTTCCGATTAACGGTGTTCTTGAATGGGCAACTGTTGAGGATTCCGGTAGGCTTCTTGCTAATGTTTGCGGAGATGATATTCCTGAGGAATTCTGGAGACGCTTCTATAACATCGGCTCAGGTGAAGAATACAGAATTACAAACTTTGAATTTGAAGAGCTCCTTCTCGGCACATTGGGCCTTGGCTCACCTAAAAAGCTTTTTGACCCCAATTGGTTCACAACTCAGAACTTCCACGGTCAATGGTATTATGATGGTGATGAGCTTGAAAAATATTGCCATTTCCGCGCTAATGTTCCTGTTAAGGAATATTTCAAGAGCATGATGGATAAGGTTGAATTCTTCTATAAATTAGCATTCCTTGCAAAACCCTTTGCATCTCTTGTTAAGCCCTTTATGAAGAAGATTGCAAAAACTCCTGAATACGGTACTATCTGGTGGGCAGAAAACAATGTTGATGTAAGAATGACATCTTACTACGGTAATATGGAAGAATACAAGAAGCTTCCTACAAAATGGGCAGATTTCGATGTTAAGATTCCCTCTAAGAAAACTACCTCTGATGAAGTTATTCTTCTTGACCATGGTTATGATGAATCAAAGCCCTTTGATTCCCTTACTCTTGAAGATCTCAAAAAGGCTGCTGAATTCCGCGGCGGTGAGTGCCTTGCAACAGAAATTGTTGATATGTACACTCCTGTTAAATGGAAGAGTGCAAGAGGTAACGAGTTTGAAATGAGCCCCAACCTTGTTCTTAAGGGTGGCCATTGGTGCCCCGAAGAGCTTCCTTGGCCCTGGGATTATGATACAGAAGCAAAAATCAATCCTTTCTTTGCTCAGGTTTGGTATCCGCTTCACAATAAAGAGCAGAATTATTTCTACGGTCCCGAAATTTTTGATAATTTTAAGGAGAAGGTTACAGAATGAAAGTATTTATGATTGGCGGCACAGGTCTTCTTGGCTGCGAGGCTGCAAGAATATTTATTGAAAGAGGTCATGAAGTAACAAGCGTTGCTCTTCCTCCTCTCCCCGAAGGAGCTCCTATTCCTGAAGAAATGAAATTGGAGTTCTGCAATATCTACGAGAAAACTGATGATGAAATCCGCGAGCTTCTCAAGGGCCACGATTGCTTTGTTTTTGCTGCAGGTATTGATGAAAGAGTTGAATTTCCTGCTCCTGTTTACGATGCATATTACAAATACAACATTCAGCCCCTTGAAAGAATTCTTCCTCTTTGCAAAGAGGTTGGTGTTAAGAGTGCTGTAATTCTCGGTTCTTATTTTGCATACCTTGCAAAAGAGCGCCCTGATATGAAGCTTACTGAAAAGCACCCATACATAAGAAGCAGAATTGACCAGGAAAATGTTGCATTCTCCTTTGCTGATGAAAACTTTGATGTATCAGTTCTTGAGCTTCCCTATATTTTCGGTACTCAACCCGGCAGAAAGCCTGTTTGGGTTATCCTTATTGAGCAAATTAAGAGAATGGATAAGCTTCCTTTCACAATGTACCCCGGTGGCGGTACTGCAATGCTTACAGTTCGCCAGGTTGGTGAGGTTATTGTTGGTGCTGCAGAAAAATCCAAGGGTGCAAAGGCTTGGCCCATCAGTATGTATAACCTTACATGGAAGGAATTTCTTAAAATCGTTTATGCCGCAAGAGGTATGGGCGAGGACAGAAAAATAATCAGCGTTGCTCCCTGGATGATGAGAATGGGTCTTGGCGGTGTTAAAAAGGAATATGCCGAAAAGGGCATTGAAAGCGGTATCGATGTTGACGGACTTGCAGATATTATGGATGTTAATCTCTTTATTCCTGACCGTTTTTCAAAAGAGCTTGGTGCAACTGATGACGATATCAAGGCTGCTATTTACGATTCAATAAAGGTTTCTCAGGCTGTTTACGACGGAACAGTTGAGCTTCTCGGTATGAAAGGAGAGTAACCTGAAATGAGCGATAAAATCAGTCTTGTAACAGGTGCAACCGGTCATATCGGTTATGCTCTTTTAAAAGAGCTTGTTGATAGCGGTGAAAAGGTAAGAATCCTCATCAGGAAAGACAGCAAGCAGTTCGATGGTATCGAATGCGAAAAGGTTTACGGCGATGTTACCGACCTTGATGCGCTTCTTAAGGCGTTTGAGGGCGTTGATGTTGTTTACCACCTTGCCGGAATCATCGATATAAATGCTGATCAAGAGGATATGATCTGGAATGTTAACGTTGGCGGAACAAAAAATGTTGTTCAGGCTTGCGAGGAAAAGGGCGTGAGAAGGCTTATTTACGCCTCTTCTGTTGATGCATTTGTTCCCCTTCCCGATAATCAGGTTATGAAAGAGGTTGACTCTTTCCCGATTGATGAGCTTGAGGGCACATATGCAAAAACAAAAGCTACAGCTACTCAATTTGTTCTTGACGAGGTAAAGGCAGGTAAAATTGACGCTGTTGTAACTCATCCCGGTGCTTGCATAGGTCCTTATGATTTTAAGGTTTCTAATGTTGGCGAAATGGTAAGAATGTTTGTTAACGGCATTTTCCCCGTAACTCTTTCATTTGGTGCATATAACTTTGTTGATATCCGTGATGTAGCCCATGGTATGTATATGGCGGCTAAGCAGGGCGGTAAGGGTGAATGCTATATCCTTTGCGGTGAGCAGATTTCAGTTGATGGATTTATTAAAGCAACTGCAAAGGCTTGCGGTAAGAAAGCTCCCAAGATTCCGCTTTCCTACGGAGTTGCAAAGGCAGTTGCCCCTGCGGCGGAGGTTTTCTATAAGCTTGCAAAGAAAACACCGCTTTTCACAAGGTATTCAATTCGCAAGCTTGTTTCAAACTGCAATTTCTCAATAGAAAAAGCAAGAAAAGAGCTTGATTATAACCCAATGAGCGTTGAAAAATCCGTTGCCGATATGGTTAAATGGATTCGCGAATATGAGGGTAAATAAG
>JAZUOA010000163.1:0-4160 GCA_045604445.1 Acutalibacteraceae bacterium | reverse complement strand
ACATAAACATCTGTTTCGGCTGTTTTTCTTTTAATTTCTGCAACTCGCATTTTAAACTGCCTCCATTATCTCTTTTATCTTTTTAACCAGAGTTTTCATTTGCTCGGGTGTTCCTATTGTGATTCTATTAAAATCCTTAATTCGCTGAGCTTTAAAATGGCGAACCAGAACTCCCTTGTCTTTAAGCTTCAAGTAAAGCTCTTCACCATCAATTTTATCACACCTTGCAAAAACAAAGTTTGCCTTTGATGGTAAAACCTCAAAGCCTAAAAGCTCAAGCTCTTTTATTGTGTATTCGCGGGTTTCAATTATTTTTTTACAATTATCTGTATAATAACTCTGCGAATCAATTGCCGCCGCGCCTAAAGAAAGCGTAAGGCGATTTATGTTATACGGGTTGGTTGAATAACGGAGCTTGTGCAAATCGCTTATAATATCTGCACTGCCTATAGCAAAACCTAACCTTGCACCTGCCATTGAACGAGATTTAGAGAAGGTCTGAACCACTAAAAGATTATCGTATTTTTTTATAAGCTCAACTGCGCTTTGAGCACCAAAATCAACATAAGCCTCGTCTATAACAACAATATTTTCGGGGTTCGATTTTATAATCATCTCTATTTCAGAAAGGCTTAGTGCGAGCCCTGTGGGTGCATTAGGATTAGCTATAAAAACTCCTCCGTTAACCGCACAAAACTTTTTATAATCTATTGAAAAATCCTCTTCAAGGGGAATAATATTGAAGTCTGATCCGTGGAGATTTGCAAACACGCTGTAAAAACCATATGTAATATCTGCAAAATAAGATTTTCTTCCGTTGGCACAATATGCCATAAAGGCAAAGTTTAAAATATCATCGCTACCGTTTGCAAGAAAAACATTTTCGGATTCAACCCCATAAAGACTTGCTAATTTTGCGGTTAAAGCTCTGCCATCAGGGTCAGGATAAAGCCTTAAAAGCTCGGCTTCGCTTTTATTAACTGCCACCACCGCCTCAGGACTTGGCGGATACGGGGATTCATTTGTATTAAGTTTAATATATTTCTTATCTTGCGGTTGCTCGCCCGGAACATACGCCGCAAGAGAATTATATCTTTCATCAAGGAATCTGCTCATTTAATTATTATTCTCCGTTCTTATGCTTACGCTTTTAGCATGCGCCTGAAGCCCCTCTTCATTTGCAAAACGCACAACCTTAGAGCCCACGCTTTGAAGAGCCTCTTTGCTGAAATAAGAAAACTGTGTTTTCTTAACAAAATCATCCACCGAAAGCGGACTTGAAAAACGCGCTGTGCCGCTTGTGGGCAAAGTGTGGTTAGGTCCTGCGAAATAATCGCCTAATGCCTCAGGGCAATTTTTCCCCAGGAACACAGAACCGGCATGCTTTACATAACCTAAATATTCAAACGGATTATCCACGCATATTTCAAGGTGCTCAGGAGCAAGAACATTTGATGTTTCCATTGCTTCAACGAGAGAATCAGTAATAATAATCTTACCGTTTGTATCGATAGAGCAACGAGCAATTTCTGCTCTGGGCAATTGAGGAATCTGAACCTCAAGCTCTTCGCTTACTTTATTTGCAAACTCCTCGCTATCTGTTATAAGAACAGCTGTCGCCATTTTATCGTGCTCTGCCTGCGAGAGTAAATCAGCCGCAATATGAGCAGGGTTATTAGTTCCGTCTGCAACCACCAAAATTTCGCTTGGACCTGCAATCATATCAATATCAACCGTGCCGAAAACCTGCTTTTTTGCCTCTGCAACAAATGCGTTTCCGGGGCCTACTATCTTATCAACCTTAGGAACGCTCTCGGTTCCGTAAGCAAGCGCGGCAATAGCCTGAGCACCACCGATTTTAAATATTCTGTCAACTCCTGCAATGCGAGCTGCCGCAAGAATGGCTGGTTTTACTTTTCCTTCTTTAGCGGGAGTTACCATAACAATTTCGCTGCAGCCTGCAATTTTAGCAGGAACAGAGTTCATAAGAACAGATGAAGGATAAGCCGCCGTTCCGCCCGGAACATAAAGCCCGACCTTTTCAATGGGTATTACCTTTTGACCAATTATAACGCCCTCGTTATCATTGATAAGAAAGCTATTTCTTACCTGCCTTGAATGGAAAGCGGTTATGTTTTCCTTAGCTTGTTTGATTATTCCGATAAGCTCTTCATCAACCTGCACCATTGCTTCGTTGATTTCCTCTTCGGTTACTTCAAGGATATCATCAACAGCACCATCAAACTTTTTGCTGTATTCAACAAGAGCCGTGTCACCATTTTCGCGAACATTTTTGATAATATCGCTGACAATGCCCTCAACATCAATAGCCTGCTCGCTTCTTTCAAGAATTTGCTCAGTTGAAATTTCACTGCGTTTATATATTTTAATCACTTTTATTCCCTCACGATTTTATCTAACGATTCTTTAAGCGAATCTATAATTTCAGATTTAAATTTATAGCTTGCTTTGTTGGAAATAAGCCTTGCGCTTATATTAACTATTGTTTCTTTAGGCTCTAATCCGTTTTCCAGAAGAGTTGCTCCGGTTTCAACAATATCAACAATAACATCAGAAAGCCCTAAAATTGGTGCTAATTCAATTGAACCATTAAGCTTAATTATATCTATATCTCTGCATTTATCAGCGTAATAAGCCTTTGCAATATTAACAAATTTTGTTGCCACCCTAAGCGTATTTGCTCCGTTATCGGTAAAATCCTTTTTGCCTGCAACGCACATACGGCATTTTCCGATATCAAGATCGAGAAGCTCATAAACATCCGGAGCATATTCCAAAAGAATATCCTTACCTGCAACGCCTATATCCGCCGCACCCCGTTCAACATATATTGCAACATCCGAGGGTTTAACCCAGAAATAACGAACCTTTTTTTCTGAATTTTCAAAAATTAAACGTCTGTTTTTTTCATGAATCTGCGGACACTCAAAGCCGGATTTTTCAAACATTGAATAAACCTTTTCGCCTAACCTGCCCTTCGGAAGCGCAATGTTAAGCCAACCATCATCAGCTTTTTCGTTTTGTTCTTCCTTATTCTCCAGGATTCTGTCGACCTCATCAAGATAAACTGCAAAACCGATTGCACCAGCCTTTTTATTAACGCGGCTCATCAATTTATCATATCTGCCACCTGAAAGCACGCTTACAGGAACGCCATGAATAAAGCCTTTAAAAACAATGCCGTTGTAATAATTCATATCATTAACAACAGAGCAATCAATATTTATATTCTCCTCGTACCCTGCATCAATAAGCTTTTTGCAGACATCCGAAAGCTCGTTAAATGCGGTTTGCATTTCTCCGTTAACAGCAACTGCACCGATTTTTGAAAGAACATCTGATGGCTTACCATAGGAATTAACCAGCTCTATAAGCATATTTGAAAGCGCAGAGCCAACTCCGAACTTTTCGCAAAAATTAACGATTTCGCCATTATTTTTTTCAGCAATAACCGAAAGAAGCTCAGATTTATTAGCCTCGGTCAATTCCATTGCATTAAAAATACCGCTTAAAAGACCCATATGGGAAATATCAAGCACATAATTTTTACTGACTGCATAAAGGCTTCGAGCAGCAAGGGTTATTACCTCGCAAACATTCTCTTCTGTAATATCACCCATGCATTCGATGCCTGTTTGCATAATCTCGCTGAAACCGCCCGCTTTTTTGCTTTCGCGGTAAACGTTTTCATTATAATAAACCTTTTGAACTCCGCCTACAGTATCATCAAGGTTCTTAATTATTGAAAAAGTAACATCAGGCTTCAAGGCTAAAAGCCTGCCATCAGTATCTGTAAATGTAATACAATTACCGCTGACAAGAAAATCCTTGTTACCGCCGTAAAGGTCATATTCCTCAAACTTACTCATTTTAAACGGCTTGTAACCATATTTGGAAAACAAGCTTCTAAGTTCAAAAATAATTCGCTCAGTATTATTGAGAACGGAAAAATCTATACTCATTTCTGTTCTCCCCCCTTGAGCCTTTCAATTATTTTTTTGTATCCCCCATTACCATAGGAAAGGCAACGATTAACTCTACCTATTGTTGCAGAGCTTGCACCTGTTTCAGCAGTAATTGCAGAAAAAGTTTTACCCTCATCAAGCTTTTTAGCAACATCTAAACGCTGAGAAAGAGAG
>JAZUOA010000162.1:0-21967 GCA_045604445.1 Acutalibacteraceae bacterium | reverse complement strand
CTTGCAGTTTTGTAAGGCAAAAATTTTTGCAATAACAAGGAAAAAAACAAAGGAATACTGTCGTATTTCAAGGTTTTTGACGAAGTTAGTGCGGAAATTTGCCTTCCAAAACCGTGCGGTGTTCAATTCCCGTCGGCTATAATATTTTTGTGACCTTAAGTAATGCTCAGTTGTTTTAATGGTGAAAGGAGGCAATTATGAGCCACAAAACAGATTTTGATGAAACATACCAGAAATATATTGACACTCTTTACAAAATTGCCTTTGTTTTCTTTGCGAACAGCGACGACGTTGAGGATATTTTGCAGGAGGTTTTCATTTCCTACATATATAAATCTCCCGACTTTAAAACCGAGGAGCATAAAAAGGCATGGTTAATAAGAGCAACCCAGAACAAATCAATTAATCTTTTGAAATCATCCTCCCGAAAAAGCGTTTCCTTTGATGATTTGCAGATACCCGCTCAGAATGAAAATCAAGAACTTAAAATTGATGTTCTGAAAGAAATCTTATCCCTTCCCCCAAAATATAAAACTGTTATCATTTTATACTACTATAATGATTACTCTGTTGAGGAAATTGCAAAAACACTGAAAATCAGCTTATCGGCAGTTAAAATGCGATTAAAACGAAGCAGAGAAATCTTAAAAATAGAATTGGAGGATTACAGAAATGAATAAAAACGAAATTAAAGCCACCCTATCGGCAATAGAGCCCGACGCTTATCTGAAAACCAAGGTGAAGGCAAAAATGCTTTCAAACGCGCCTCAGGAGAAAAGCAAAGGACGACTTCTCGCCTTATCAACGGCGGCAATATGTTGCGTTATGCTTGCCGTA
The DNA here is from genome assembly GCA_045604445.1 of Acutalibacteraceae bacterium. Lineage (GTDB taxonomy): Bacteria > Bacillota > Clostridia > Oscillospirales > Acutalibacteraceae > DTU089. The sequence continues at coordinate 21,130 of JAZUOA010000162.1, read as the reverse complement.
GCGGTAATTGCAGGAATCGGTATAACAAAAGCTCCCGATTACATAGCCGAGGGCAATATAACCGTTATGCAGGCTTCTCCCGAAAGCGAAACCGCAACCGCCAACACTGACGACACAACCAACGGAGCTGCCCTCAGTAACCCCGCCTGGATAAACAACAAAGAGGAGTCCTTTGATAATTCCGACATAACGTTTGTCGTTAACGGTAAGGAGCTTTCCAAAGATCACTATGTTAAATTCAGCGAAAAATCCGAATATGCAGATATTTCTTTATCCGCAATCATCGAGGCTCTCGGCGGAAAAATTTTCTGGGCAAACAGCGAAAATGCCGATGTATTTTTAAACGGAAAGCGTTATATTATGGGTGCAGTATACGGCGATTTCGTTGAAATTAAAACGGATAAAAATCTTTTTGCAGATAAAGATGGTGCTGTCCATTCAAATCCACAGAAAATAAACGGAGAATTTATTATGGATAACCGCTCGATAGAAAATCTCATGGAAAACCTGGGATATAAAATGGAAATTGATTTTGAAAACAAAACAATAACAATTTCATAAAAAATTCCGCCGTTGCTAAAATAAGCACCGGCGGCTATTTTTTTATTTTTTCAAAATCCAGACAAGCATATCCGTTTCCCCTCTGTTTGCAAAGGCAAAATAAGGAATAAGCTTAAGCGGTCTTTCAACATATTCATCGTTTGCATCAAAGTAAAGTGCATCGTTTTCAGTTTCCTCAAAGCCCGTTGTCAGTAAGGAGGGAACAAGGAATTCTTCATTTGAAAGCTCGAATTCGCTCTTTATATCGAGCCTTATATTCTGAAGATTTTTGCCGTTGTCAACGCCCTCAAGGCAATAAACAACGGGGCCTCTCATAACCGCAACTCTGCCTGAATTTTCATGCACCCTTTTATTTGCGGAAACTGCTCTTACCTTCATTTCAAGCTTAAGAACGATTTCTTCCTTTTCTTCTTCAAGCTTAACAAAGGCATAGCCGTTTTTCAATTCATATTCTTTATTTATCTCAAAGCCTCTGCACCATTCGGGAATTCTCAGAGCAGCATATTTTTTATTGCAGCCTTTAATCTCAAGGCAAATCTCCCCGTCGGAAGGATATCTCGTTTTCTGAGTTATCGTCATTCCGTCCTCCTCTGCAACAGAGGAAATGTACTGATGAACAAATAATGCTTCGTCGTTATATTCGTAAATATAGTCTGCAATATCTGCAATAAAACGGATAACGTTAGGCGGGCAGCATGAGCAATCGAAAACCTCTTTTCTCTGAGTTATGGGGAAACGTTTTCCACCGTGAGTTGCAACGTTAACCTCGTTAAATTCCGTGTCAATCTCAAGAGGATTTTCATAGAAAAAGCCCTTACCGTCCATAGAAATACCCGATAAAATGCCGTTATACATAACCTTTTCAACAGCATCGGCATATTTAGAGCTTTGGTTTAATTTAAACATTCTTTTTGCGAAAAATGCCAAAGCAATGGATGCACAGGTTTCCGCATAAGCATCTCTGTTGGGAAGGTCATAGTCTATAGTAAAGGCTTCGCCGTGGCAGGTGCTTCCCGTTGCTCCCGTTATATACATCCTCTCGTTAACAATGTTGTCAAAGCATCTTTCGGCGGCCTCAAACAATTCCTTGTCATTATAATAGCAGGCAATATCAGCCATTCCGCAAAAAAGATACAAGGCTCTTACGCAATGGCCGTCTGCCTTTGTTCTTTCCTTAATAGGAATTTCGTCCTGATTATATTTTTTAAAGCAGCCGGGATAAAGCTCCTTGTCAATTTCGTTTGTTCCGTGGTTTTCAACAAAGAATCTTGAAAGCTCAAGATAACGCTTCTCCCCCGTTGCCTCATAAAGCTTAACGAGAGCAAGCTCAATTTCAGGGTGACCGGGAGTTACAAATGCGGCACTTTTTTCCTTAACGAAAATCTTTTCGATATAATCAGCATATTTGCACATTGCATCTAAAAGCGTTCTTTTTCCCGTTGCCTCGTAGTAGGCAACCGCTGCTTCCATAAGATGTCCCGCACAATAGAGCTCATGCTCATCGCGCCTTGTAAACCTCTCTCCCGTAACTAAGAAATGGGAATTATAGTAGCCGTTTTCATCGCGGTTTTTTATTATTTTCTCAATAGCCTCGTCTGCGATTTTCTCCAGGTCATCGTTTCTTTTATAACAAAGAGAATATGCAAGGCCTTCTATCCATTTTGCAATATCGGAGTCCCAAAAAACATGAGGACAATCAGGCTCGCCTTCCTTCCAAAGGCAATCGAGAGCATCGAAGCGATGGGTTTCCTCAAAGCGGTCATAAACTGATTTGAGAGTAACATCGCTTACCATATCAAGCTTTTTCTTCCAAAAGCCGTCAGTTATGTTAATATTTTTGCAGTCGATTTTTTTCATAAAAAAACAACTCCCTTCGATTACTGCTTTCAGTATATCAAAGGAAGCTTATTTTTTCAATAATCTTGCTTTTCTTATTCCGTCAAGAATATATTTTTTTGCTTTAAGAGCATCTTTTTCCGATGTGGGGCTAACGCCTTTTAATTTATAGGGGATACCAAGCTCCTCATATTTCGCCTCACCCATTGAATGATAGGGCAAAACATCGAGAGCCTTAAGATTTTTAAGCGTTCCTATAAACTCTCCTAAGGCGGTTAAATCCTCAGGGGAATCGGTATATCCCTCAACTACAACGTGCCTTATCCAAAGAGGAATGTTTCTTTCCTCAAGGTAACGGGCAAACTGAAGAATGCCGTTATTTTCCTTCCCTGTAAGACCGATATGCTTTTCGTTATTGATATGCTTGATATCAAGCATCACAAGGTCGGTATATTTCATCAATTCGTCAAGCTTTTTTATATACCTCTCGTTTTCGGCGTTATATGTAACCCCCGAGGTATCAATGCAGGTATGAATGCTTTCTTCCTTGGCTTTTTTAAAAAGCTCAATAAGAAATTCCGTCTGCAAAAGGGGCTCGCCGCCCGTAACGGTTATTCCGCCCTTTGAATAAAAGGCCCTATTCTTTTTAAATTCTTCAATTACTTCTTCGGCACTTATTTCCTCGCCCTTGCCCGTTTCCCACGTATCGGGATTATGGCAATAAAGGCACCGCATAGGACAGCCCTGCATAAAAAGAACATATCTTATGCCGGGGCCGTCAACCGTGCCGAAGCTTTCTTTCGAATGAATAAAGCCGTTCATTATATTTTGTCGTGGAAGGTTCTCGCAATAACCTCATCCTGCTGTTCCTTAGTCAGCTTAATGAAATTAACTGCATACCCGCTGACTCTTACTGTAAGCTGAGGATATTTTTCGGGATGAGCCTGAGCATCTAACAAGGTTTCCTTTGAAAAAACGTTAACGTTAAGATGATGGCCGCCCTTCTGAACATAACCGTCAAGGAGAGAAACAAGGTTATCTATCTGATTATCTGTTGCTGACATTGTTAAACCTCCGTTCATTAAACTCATAATTCGCGTTCCGTATTTTTCTGTTCTCCCGCCACTCCTCCTCGCCAAAACGAGCAAGAGGAATAGGCCTCGCATTACTGATATCTATATAATTTCCTACCGCAGGTCACGACAACCGGCATTTGGTAGCCGGCGACCGGCAGCTAAATTCGGAATTCCGATTTTATTCCGTATCCAAACCCTCAAAAAGAGTTGGTGTTCCGCAAGCACCGTCAAGGCAATCAAAATTAACCTCAATATCGCCTGCAAAAATCTTATCATCCTTACCTAACGCACCGGGGATAATAGAGAATGTGTTGGAAATACCGTCCTGAGCATCTCTGAAGGGAAGCTTCGCAACGGAAGCGAGAGATGCAACTGCACCGTGAGTATCGCGTCTGTGCATGGGGTTTGCTCCGGGAGCAAATGCCTCGCCCTTCTTTCTGCCGTCGGGAGTAGCACCTGTATTTTTACCGTAAACAACGTTTGATGTGATAGTGAGAATGGAGGTTGTCGGTATACCGTCGCGGTAGGTGTGGTTTTTCTTGATATGTGACATAAATCTGTGGACAATTTCATAAGCGATTTCGTCAACTCTGTCGTCATCGTTGCCGTATTTTGGGAAATCGCCCTCAACCTCGTAATCTACAACAAGTCCGCTTTCGTCGCGAATTGCTCTTACCTTTGCATATTTAATCGCAGAAAGAGAATCCGCAACAACAGAAAGCCCTGCAATACCCGTTGCAAACCAGCGGGTTACCTTTTTATCGTGGAGAGCCATCTGAAGCTTTTCGTAGCAATATTTATCGTGCATATAATGGATGATGTTAAGCGTGTTAACATAAACACCTGCAAGCCACTCCATCATAGCATCATATTTTTTCATAACCTCGTCATAATCGAGATATTCGCTTGTTATGGGGCGATATTCGGGGGCAACCTGCTTGCCTGAAATCTCGTCAACGCCGCCGTTGATAGCGTAAAGAAGGCATTTTGCAAGGTTGGCTCTCGCACCGAAGAACTGCATTTCTTTTCCGACAACCATCGAAGAAACGCAACAAGCGATTGCATAGTCGTCTCCGTGATGGAAACGCATAAGGTCATCGTTTTCATACTGAACCGATGAGGTTTCAATGGAAATTTTTGCACAGAAGCGTTTGAATTTCTCGGGAAGCCTTGTTGACCAGAGAACAGTTAAGTTGGGCTCGGGAGCTGCACCGAGATTTTCAAGGGTATGAAGATAGCGGAAGCTCATTTTCGTTACCATATGTCTTCCGTCGATGGCAACGCCGCCGATAGACTCGGTTACCCACTGGGGATCGCCCGAGAAAAGAGAGTTATATTCGGGAGTTCTCGCGAATTTAATAAGGCGAAGCTTCATTATAAAATGGTCAACCATTTCCTGAAGCTCTTTTTCGGTATAAACTCCGTTTTTAAGGTCTCTTTCCGAATAAATATCAAGGAAGGTAGAGGTTCTTCCCAATGACATTGCCGCACCGTTTTGTTCCTTAACCGCCGCAAGATATCCGAAATAAAGCCATTGAATAGCCTCTTTAGTATCCTTTGCGGGCCTTGAAATATCAAATCCGTAGCTTAACGCCATCTTTTTAAGATCCTCAAGGGCTCTTATCTGCTCGGAAAGCTCCTCGCGTTCCTGAATAACATGGGAATACATTGCAGAACGAGAGGTTTCCTTTTGCTCAAATTTATCTTTAATGAGCAAATCAACACCATAAAGGGCAACTCTGCGATAATCACCGATGATTCTTCCCCTGCCGTAAGCATCGGGAAGCCCTGTTATAATATGGCTGCTTCTGCATGCGCGCATTTCAGGAGTATATGCATCAAAAACACCTGCATTATGAGTTTTTCTGTGAATGGTAAAAAACTCTTTAACCTCAGGGTCAATTTCATATCCGTTATCCTTGCAGGCTTTTTCCGCCATACGAATTCCGCCATAAGGCATAAGTGCACGTTTAAAGGGCTTGTCCGTTTGAAAGCCTACAATTTTTTCTTTTTCCTTATTAAGATAACCGGGACCGTGAGAGGTTATTGTAGAAATAACCTTTGTATCCATATCAAGAACACCGCCGGCTTCTCTTTCCTGCTTTGAAAGGTCAAGAACCTGCTCCCATAAATCCATTGTATTTTGAGTAGGGCCTGCAAGAAAGCTTTCGTCACCATCATATGGTGTAAAGTTGTGCTTTATAAAGCTTCTCACATTTATTTCCTTATGCCAGGTGCCTGCTTCAAAACCTTTCCAACCCTCAAAATCGTGTATCATAGAAAAAAGTCTCCTTTTTCTCATATATTAACTATATTATACACCATAACCGCTATTTTGGTCAATGTGCTTGAATGATAAATAAACATTTATATTTATCGTTTTTTTGTTCACTCCGTAAAATTTTTTATATAAATTTTTCTAAAATTTCCAATCAGTATATTATTTGCTTTTTTCCGAGCAAAAAACGAGGCAATAATTGTTTTTTTAGTGGAAAAACTTTTTCTGATATGTTATCATGTTTTCGGCAAGCCTTTTATAATCAAGAATATATATTATGTCGGCCTCTGCCTGCTTTTTATTACAGCAATTTTTATATTGGTTTCCATCTTTATTTTTTTATAAAACTGAGGTTAAAGCAATTGAAAAAAACACCACTGAATTTACCAAAAAACTTCACCTATACTGCTCACACAGGCTGCGTTGGAACAAAAGATAATTCCCTTGAGGCAATTGAAGCAGGCGCTAAATACGGCGCAAAAATAGTTGAATTCGATTTAAATTTCGCTAAAGACGGCACCCCTGTTTTATCCCACGATAAACCGAAAGGGAAAGAAATAACTCTTGACGACGCTTTTAAAAAAATAAGCGAATACGCCGATTTGATGGTTAATGTTGATGTTAAAAGCCTTTCAAATCTTGAAGCAGTTGCCCCTTTGGCTGAAAAGCACGGTATTTTGAACAGAATTTTTTACACAGGCATTTTTCTTGAAGATGCAAAAACTGCAAAAGAGGTCAGCCCACAAGTGCCTTATTATTTAAATGTAAGCGTTAACAAACCCAAAAAGCAAACAAACGAATATTTGGAAGCCCTTGTTGAAGAGGTTAAAAATTCAGGAGCAATCGGTATAAACTTTAATAAGGATAATGCTACAAATGAATTAGTTGAGAAATTCCACGAAAATGGTCTTTTGGTTTCTATTTGGACCGTAAACAAGAAAAGAGAGATTTATAAAATCCTCTCCTATTCCCCCGATAATATAACAACAAGAAGGCCTGATTCAGTAATGGAAATCATAAAATAAAAGACGGTGTGTTCCTAATAGGGAACACACCGTTATTCTATAATTTATTCAATATTACCTGACTTAACTGCTTCAAAATCCTCTTCAATCTCCTTTGAGGGAGCCTTTGTAAGAAGGGAAACTACTACTATACAAATAGAAGAGAAGATAAATGCCGGAAGAAGCTCATAAATTGCAAATGCACCGCCAAGCTGACTGATAACAAGCTTCCAAAGGAATACCATTGCAGCACCGCTTACCATACCCGCAATCGCACCGGCTCTGTTGATTCTCTTCCAGAAAAGAGAGAAGATCATAAGAGGTCCGAAGGTTGCACCAAAGCCTGCCCAAGCAAACGAAACGATAGAGAAAATAACGCTATCCTCATCAAGAGCAATAACTATAGCAATAAGAGCAATTACAAGAAGTGTAATTCTTGTCATAGTCATAACCTGCTTATCAGTTGCGTTTTTCTTCGCAACGTCTTTATAAATATTCTTAGCAAATGCCGAAGCTGAAATAAGAAGGTAGGAGTCGGAAGAGCTGATTGTTGCAGCAAGAATACCTGCCATAACAAAACCTGCAAAAATAGGAGGCAAATAACTTGTAGAAAGCGTAATAAATATGCTTTCTGCTGCTGATTTTGTAAGATGTTCAACAGGGAACAACTGCCTGCCCACAATACCTATGAAAACTGCAACTGCAAGAGAAATAACTACCCAAACCATTGCAATTCTTCTGGACATTTTAAGCTCGCTTTCCTTGCGGATAGCCATAAATCGAAGAAGAACCTGAGGCATACCAAAATAACCAAGGCCCCAAGCAAGCATTGAAGCAATTGTAAGCCCACCGTAGTTTGAAGCCTCACCGAAAACCGCTTTACCATTTTCAACAAGCTGAACACCTTCCGCATTCACCTCGGGAGTTGCAAGGCCGAAGAAATCAAGGAAGCCGGGAATTGCCTGCGCATTTTCCATGACTGCACCGATACCGCCTGCTTTGATTGTGCTTATAACTACAATTACAGCTAAAGCAATAAACATAACAACACCCTGCATAAAATCGGAAGCGCTTTCAGCAAGGAAACCACCAAGAATTGTGTACGCAAGAACAAATACAGCGCCCAAAATCATCATAGGAACATAATCCATACCGAAAAGGGTTGAAAAAAGCTTACCGCATGTAACAAAGCAGCTGGAAGCATAAACCGTAAAGAAAACAAGAATAAACAAAGCTGCCAATGAGCAAATCACCTTTTTGTTTTCGCGGAAACGATTTGAGAAAAACTCAGGTAAGGTAATGGAATTGTTTGCCCTTACGCTATAGCGGCGAAGCCTTTTTGAAACAATAAGCCAGTTTAAATATGTACCCACTGCAAGACCGATAGCAGTCCAGGCAGCATCAGCCAGACCGCACCAATATGCAACACCGGGAAGACCCATAAGAAGCCAACCGCTCATATCGGAAGCCTCTGCACTCATAGCGGTAACCCAAGGGCCGAGAGACCTACCGCCGAGGAAATAGTTTTCTGAACTCTTGTTTGCTCTTTTTGCATAAACAAGACCTATTACAATAACTATTGCCATATAAATAATCATAGCAATAAGTATTTGCAATGTTTGACCGTTCATTCCTTTATCACTCCAAATTTAAATATAATAAAGAATATTATCACAAAATGAATAGATATGCAACAAAAATTTAAATTTTATGCATATTTATCTTTCATTTATTGTTTTTTCAACGCATTCCTTCCATTTTCTTGCAATAAGCTGATGACCGCAGGTTGTTGGATGAACGCCATCCCAAAGCAAATTATATATATCAGTTTGCTTTGCATATTCCAAAAATAAATCCTGTAGCTCAACAAAAACAGCACCATAATCCGTTGCAACCCTTTTGGCTGCATCTGAATAATCTTTTATATGGCATTTGCAATACTCGTTGAACGCCGCATTTTGAGATTCTCCGAAAAAAGGCTCCATAATAACTATCAAAGTGTCAGGATTTTCAGATAAAACCTCATCTAACAGCAAATGATATATTTTTTCATATCTTTCAGGTGATGAACCGCTTTCACCGTCCCACATCGCCCAAATATCGTTTATTCCGATTAAAATGCTTAAAACAGTTGGCTTTAAAATGAGACAATCCTCTTTCCACCTGCCGTATAAATCAGCAATCCTGTTTCCGCTGACGCCTCTGTTTATTACACTTATATTTTTATTAAGGTTATCTGCGTATATCTCCGAAGCAAGTATATATTGATAGCCGTGACCATGTATATGATTAGGGTCCTCGCTTCTTCCTCTGTTTCCGTCTGTAATAGAATCCCCTTGAAAAAGTATTACATCATTATCTTTCAAATTAAACATTTTATCACCCGCTATTTTTTACTGATTATACCAACGTTCAAAGAACAATTCAATAATTATTTCTTTTAAAAAACTTGTAATTATTGCTTAAATATGGCATAATGTTTAAATCTTGCCCGTGGGCATAAAAAAGGGGTTTTAAATATGGCAGAAAAAAGAAGTAGTTTTTCAGGCAAGTTAGGATTTGTTCTTGCCTCTGCAGGCTCTGCGGTAGGTCTTGGAAACATATGGCGTTTTCCCTACCTTGCCGCTAAATATGGTGGCGGTATTTTCTTGCTCGTATATCTCATATTGGCTCTTACCTTCGGCTTTGCGCTTATGTGTGCTGAAATTGCTATAGGAAGAAAAACCGGAGTAAGTGCTATCGGCGCTTACAATAAGCTTGATAAACGATTTGGGTTTTTGGGTGGTTTGGCATCAATTGTTCCCACAATAATTCTTCCCTACTATTCAGTTATCGGTGGTTGGATTATTAAATATCTTTACACCTTTATAAGCGGTGGGATGATTGAAGCAACAAACGACAATTTCTTTGGTGATTTCATTTCATCGCCAATCGAACCTATCTGTTGGTTTTTGCTTTACCTTGGTGCTACTGCTCTTGTTGTTCTTTTCGGTGTTGAAAAGGGCATTGAAAAGGTAAGCAAGGTTATGATGCCCATTCTTGTTTTACTCGTAATTTTCATTGCAGTATATTCAATGTTTATGCCCGGTGCTCTTGAGGGTGTTAAATACTACCTTACTCCTGATTTCAGTAAATTTTCTATAACAACAGTCCTTGCGGCTATGGGGCAGCTTTTCTATTCAATGAGCCTTGCTATGGGTATTATGATTACCTACGGCTCATATATGAAAAAGGATGTTAGCCTTGAAGGCTCAGTTAAGCAAATCGAGCTTTTTGATACAGGCATCGCTTTCTTTGCAGGTCTTATGATTATCCCTGCAGTGTTCGCTTTCAGCGGAGGTGATGAATCCGCTCTCGGAAAAGGCCCCAGCCTTATGTTTGTTACCTTACCCAAGGTTTTTGAAAGCATGCCGGGCGGTGTAATAATAGGCTCCGTGTTCTTCCTTATGGTTCTTTTTGCTGCTCTTACCTCTTCGATTTCTCTTATGGAAACCATCGTTTCTATCGTTATGGACAAGTTCGGTTTAAGCAGAAAAAAAGCCTGCGTTGCAGTTTTCCTTCTCTCAGTAATTCTTGGTCTTCTCTCCACCTTGGGCTACAGCATCTGGAGCGAAGTAAAGGTTATGGGCTTCCAGTTCCTTGATTTCTTTGACTTCATAAGCAACAGCGTTATAATGCCTATTGTTGCGCTCCTCACCTGCATTCTCATTGGCTATATTATTAAACCTAAAGCGCTCATTGAAGAAATTGAGCTTAACGGAAAATTTAAAAGAAAAGCTCTTTTCACCGTTGTTATTAAATATATTGCTCCCATTTGTATCGTTGCAATTCTTATCTTCTCTGTTTTAGAGGGATTGGGAATAATTAAGGTTTAAGCTTAAAACACAATAAAGGGGATGTAAAAAAAGCGCAGACCGCACAAAACTATATAAAGCAAGGGACTTTCGCAGGTGTCAAAGCCTGTAAAAGTCCCGATTTTTTATAAACACATAAATAAAGAGAATTATTTGTGTTTTGTTCTACAAACAAACCTCGCCACTCGACGTACCCTTGTACGCCTTCGGGTAACCAAAAACACGGCTAAAGCCTTGTTTTTGCTCGGTTTGTTCGTTCTGCATCATTTTTTCCTATCCCCTAAAAATGAGCTGTAAAAAAACGTGAGTTTTTTTACAGCCACTTTCAATTTATTTTCCTAATTCAACTGTTCTTTCATAAGCACTTCTAACTGCATCCATAACGCTTGCTCGAAATCCTCCGTTTTCAAGGGCATTAACGCCTTCAATTGTGCTGCCTGCAGGGCTGCAAACCGCATCTTTTAATTTACCCGGATGCTCTCCGCTTTCCAAAAGCTGCTTTGCAGAGCCTGCAAGAGTTTGCGCCGCATATAAAAGAGCTTTATCCCGAGGAAGTCCGCAAGCAACGGCACCATCTGCCAGAGCCTCGCAAAACATAAATGCAAAGGCAGGTCCGCAACCGGAAACAGCGCTTGCCGCATCAATTTTTGATTCCTCTATTTTATCCAAAGCGCCGGCGTATTTCATTAAACTCAAGAAACCATCGGCTTCCTCTTTAGAAACAAAATCATTCGCTGTATAAAGAATCATTCCCTCTCCAACGCTTACAGGCATATTAGGCATAATTCTTATTATAGGGCAATCCATTTGCGCCATTGCACCCAACGATGAAAGTGACACCCCTGCCGCCATTGAAACGAGAACAAAATCAGTTAATCTATCTTCCATAATTGGTGCAATTTTTTCAAAAAGGCTTTTAAGCATCTGGGGCTTAACACCCAAGAAAACATAATCGCAATTCATAATGATATAATCAATATCTGAAGCATTTATATCCGTTTCCTCCTCAAAAGCCTTCAATTTTTCGGTATCAACATCATAAACAAAAATGCTTTCTGCGCCAACAGCTTTTATTGCAGCGCGGGCTAAAGCTCCGCCCATATTTCCGCAACCGATAAAACCGATTTTCATATTATCACACCTTTCAGCGAATTTGCCCATCACCTTTGATAATAAATTTATACGTTGTAAGCTCTCTGAGCCCCATTGGTCCTCTTGCATGTAGCTTTTGAGTAGATATTCCCATTTCGCATCCCAAACCAAATTCACCGCCATCGGTAAATCGAGTTGAGGCATTAACATAAACTGCCGCGCTATCAACACCTTTAGTGAACTTTTCGGCGTTTTCCTTTGTTTGTGTAACGATTGCTTCGCTGTGACCTGTTGAATGAGCAGAAATATGTGCGATGGCTTCCTCAACGGAATCCACAGCTTTCACAGCTAAAATATAATCAAGGAACTCTGTATCAAAATCCTTTTCTGTGGCTTTTACTCCGTCGATAATTTCTATTGCTTTTTCATCTAAACGAAATTCAACAGGAATTTTTCCTTCAGCAGCTCTTTTTTCAACAAGCCTGCTTTTTAATGCAGGTAAAAAATCTTTAGCAATTTTATTATTTACAAGCATAACCTCGCAAGCATTGCATACGGAGGGTCTGCTTGTTTTGGCATTTTCAATAATATTGAGCGCTTTTTCTAAATCTGCAGTTTCATCAATATAAATATGGCAAATTCCTGTGCCTGTTTGTATACAGGGCACCTTTGCATTTTCTGTGCAAGCCTTAATAAGCCCTGCACCGCCGCGGGGTATGAGTAAATCTACATACCCTACTGCATTCATCAATTCATTTGCACTTTGGCGCGTTGTATCCTGAACAAGGTTTATAAGCGTTTCGGGAAGACCGAGAGAAGCAAGCCCTTTTCTCATAGCGGTAACTATTGCATCAGCAGATAGGAATGCCTCTTTTCCGCCACGAAGCACGCAAACATTACCACTTTTAAGAGCAAGCGCCGCTGCGTCTGAAGTAACATTCGGTCTGCTTTCATAAATAATAGCAACAACGCCCATTGCAACTGCCGTTTTTTCAACAACGATGCCGCTGGGGCGCTCTACCCTTGCCAAAACCTCTCCTACAGGGTCGGGAAGAAGAGCAACCTCGCGAATACCATCTGCCATACCCTTAATTCTTTCCTCTGAAAGAGCCAACCTATCAAGCATAACATCGGAAATTGTGCCTTTGGCATTTTCCATATCCTTGGCGTTGGCAGTTAAAATATCCTTGCAGTTTTCCTCCAGGGCATCTGCCATTTTCAAAAGCGCCTGATTTTTTATTTCAGTTGTAAGAGTGCAAAGCAGGGCTTTTGCCTGCTTTGCTTCTTTTAAAATATCTATTGTAGCTTTCATTAAACCACCTTATTTTTTGTTTGCAACAAACCTTGTACCAACATTTTTTCCATCAATAATATCGTAAAGAACAGCAGGCTTTGAGCCGTTTGCTATAACAACATCTGTACCTCTTGCAGTGCATTTTTTTGCTGCCGAAAGCTTTGTTGCCATTCCGCCCGTGCCCAACGTTGTTCCGCTTTTTCCGCCCAAAGCTTCTATTTCTGCAGTAATCTCCTTAACCTCAGAAAGAAGAACAGCGTTTTTATCTTTATGGGGGTCTGCAGTATAAAGCCCGTCTATATCAGAGAGAAGCACAAGCAAATCCGCATGCATACTCACCGCAACAATGGAGCCCAGCGTATCATTATCGCCTACAGATATTTCATCTGTATTAACAGTGTCATTTTCATTGATAATCGGAAGAACACCCATTTCAAGAAGCCTGTTCATTGTTGTTTTAATATTATGGTATCTTGTCGGGTCTTCAAGGTCAAGACCTGTAAGAAGAATCTGAGCAACTGTATGGTTATATTCTGAAAAAAGCTTATCATAAGCATACATAAGCTCACATTGGCCTACTGCCGCTGCCGCTTGCTTTGTTGCCATATCCTTAGGCTTCTCTTTAAGGGAAAGCTTACCCATGCCCATACCTATGGCACCTGAGGAAACAAGCATTACCTCATGGCCCGCATTTTTAATATCAGAAAGCACTTTACAAAGCTCTTCAACATGGCGAATATTTATGCAACCGGTGCTATGGGCAAGGGTTGATGTGCCAACTTTAACAACAATTCTCATTAAATTAACATCTCCGAAAAATTATTCCTGCTCGGCTGATTCTGAACCGGTTCTGCTTTTAAGCTTTGCTGCTCTGGAAACCGCAAGATCTTCCATCATCTGTTCTCTGACCTTACCATCAACGTTAAAGAAAGAAAGAGAAATTGCTTTTCCTATTCTGCCGAATGCAGGACCGAGGGTAAATACCGCCCAAATTGCATTAAGCATATGGGGGTCTGTTTGAGGGATAACTACTCCATAGGAGTTAAGAAGTGGTTCATACTTAATAGCGGCAATAATAATACCGCTTAAAACTGTTGAAATATTGTTTGTTATAAGAGTTATATAACCCATAGCGGCACTCATCATACCCTCATTACGAATACCTGTTTTCCATTCAACGTAATCGTATAAATCACCTTGAAGCGCAGTTCCGCAATAACGTTGAACAGAGTTCATTGCGCCTGCAAGAGTAAGGAAAATAACTATGATTACAATATTTACTATATTATTATCTGTAGGTCTGAAGCCAACAAAATACATTATGAGATAAACAATACCGCAATAGCCGTATGCCAAAACAGAAAGCTTTTTAAGACCTATTTTTTTAGTCATTTTAGTTGCAAAGGGCAAAACAAAATAGCTGGGAAGACCTGTGAAAAGGCCTGCAATAGCCGCATTTGAAAGCTTACCCGTGCAATTAAGCCAGAAGTAGTTTGCAACGCTTTGACCTGTACCCTTACCCATACCGAAAAAGTTTTTGGCAAGAAGCGCCCACATTGGTCGGCAAGAAGCAACCTGCTTAACTGATTTCCAAACGCTTGTGCTCTTCATTTCCTCTCGGGAAGCAAGCGGAACTCTTTCACGCAGGCTGAAGAAACCGAAAACTCGGAAAATAACAACTAATATAATAAAGATAATTGCGCCAACAAGATAAATGCTTCTTGTTGGAATGGTTCTCGGTAAATAGTCTACAAAGAACGGGAATAATGACGGAAGCCACACGCCAAAAAGGTCAACATAAGTATCTGCCGCAATGAGCTTGTTTCTTTCGTTAACATTAGGAGTAAGGTTATATAAAACCGCCTGATACGCAGGGGTATAAAACGAGTTAGAAATAGAGCCCACATAACGAATTATTAAAAACAACGCCATAAGCAACCCTTGAGAAAGACCATCCGGCAACAAATAGGGCATTGCTGCAGAAAAAATCCATAACGGAAGAGTCAAAACCAAATAGGGTCGAACTCTTCCCCATCTGGTACGGGTTCTGTCAAGAATAGGGCCTGATATAGCGTTATCAAATGTATCAATAATGCTGCAGAAGGACTGAGCAACGCTCAAAGTAATAGGGCTTACATGCTGGAAGGTTGTGGTATAGAAAAACTCATTGTTACCGTTAAAGGTTTCCCAGTTTTTATCACCAATACCTGAAATTATGTAGGCCGCCATTTCGCGAGGGCCTAAATATTCCTTTTCCTGTTGTTTTCTTTGTCTTTCAATATCTTCTTCGGTTACTTGGGGCCCAACATAAACTTCTTTAGTTTTTTCTGCCAAAAAAGCTCCCACCTTTCGCTGAATTTTAATTAAATAAAATATACGCCAACGCAAATTAAACACGCCTTGCGTTTGCTTTTTAATGTTACCATAAACACCGTTTATTTTCAACAATGTTTATTTTTCGGATATAAATACCTCAATCTCCCTTTTTAATCGGGCAACAGGAAGACCCACAACATTAAAATAATCACCTTCTATACCCTTAACCAGCAGGCTTGCTTTTCCCTGAATACCATAAGCTCCGGCTTTATCATAGGGTTCAGAGGTGTTTATATAATTTTCAATTTCTTTATCAGTTAAAGAATAAAACTCAACGTCAGTTTTTTCGCTGAAAGTTCTTTCTCTACCATTTAATGAGAGCGTAACTCCTGTGTAAACCTGATGCGTTTTACCGCTTAAAAGCTGAAGCATTTTTCGGGCATCCTCTTTATCAACAGGCTTTCCGAGAATTTTGTTATCAATGCTGACGACCGTGTCCGCTGAAATAACAAGCTCATCTTTCTTTAAGGCTTCCGTTGCGGCTTCGTTTTTTATTTTTGAAAGATATTCAACCGCTTCTCTTGCACCGATATTTTCAGGAAGAGCTTCATCGCATGAAGCAGGGCGAATTAAAACATCATCAAAAATCAGCGATATCAATTCTTTTCTTCGCGGAGATGCAGAAGCAAGCACCGCTTTTATATTTCTACAATTCATTTTCTTTACCAATTTAAATATTCACAAATATTTTTCAGGGTATTAAGCCCCCATTTGCAGGCTGCTTTTGCTTCCTCGCAACCCTCAAATTCAAGAGTAATAAAGCCGTTATATCCGCTATCTTTCAAGATGCTCAGTGTTTGTAAAACGGGTACATTACCGTGACCGAGAACCGCGCCTCTCAAAAAATTTCCGCCGCGGGTTTTGAAAAAACAATCTTGCGGAGCAAGCTCATTTCCGCTTTTTATATGAAAATCCTTAGCATGAACAAAGGAAGCAAATTGCGAAAGCCTGCCAACAGCATTTACAGGGTTTTCATCTGCGCAAAGAAAATTTCCTATATCAATAAGCGCACCGAAATTTTTATGAGAAACGCCTGTTATAATCCGCTCAACTCTATCGCTATCCTGGCAAAAATACCCGTGATTTTCAATCATAGTTTTTATGCCCTTTTCTTCGGCATACTCGGTAACTGTTCTGTAGCCCTCTACAATTCGGGGCAACGCCTGCTCAAAGCCTTTATATTTTTTATCTTCAGCGTTATATCCACCCGTTGCATCATGGCGCATACCTTTAACTCCCAGAGCAACCGCTATATTTACCTCTTCTTTTAATCTTTCTATTTCTTTTTGAAGGTCGCCACCGCTGCCGTAAATAAAATCTGCACCGATAGAATACTGAACAGGGATTATTTTTTGTTTTTCACACTCCGCCCTTAATTCTTCAGCGTAAGAAAGCTTATTTTTTCCCTCGGGCGTATGTATTTCTGCAAATTCAATACCGTCAAAACCAAGCTCCGCGGCAATTCTTATGAGCTCCTTTTCCGTTGCTTCGCCTTTATTTACAAGCGATGAAAGACTATAACTGCTTACTGAAAATTTCATAAAAATCCCTTTCCATTATTTTATCATTGTTTCCAAGCTCTTTGAGTATTATGATATTAGTAGAACTCAAAGAGGAGTGGTATGCTTGAAAATTGAATCTAACGGTGATGAAAAAATAACCGTTGCTTTGTCTACTCAGGATATGAGTGAGCTTGATATTACATATGAAGACATGGACTATTCAAACATAGAAACGCGGCGCGTTATATGGACAATTCTTGACCAGGCTCGCCGTACCTTAGGGAAGCCAATCGACACAGAAGGCAAGCTTTTAATTGAAGCCTCTCCCCTTGAAGACGGCGGATGCCTTTTATGCTTTACGGCAATGCCGATTTACGACTCAAAAACAAAGCGCCGCCTCATTATGAAAAAGGATGCCGAAGCTATAGTTTTTTGCCCGTTTGATGAAAATTCTTTTTTAGATTCCCTGAAAATTCTCGGCACCTTTAAAAACAACATTTCCGATATGCAAACATATCTTTACAATAACTTCTACTATTTAATTCTCAAACCAAAACTGACCTTTTCCGACACTCTTCGCCATATTCTTTCAGAATTCGGCAACGTTTCATCACCAAAAAGAGCCTGTGTATCAAAAATTTATGAATACGGAGAAAGGTTGTTTTAGACCGTATCCGAACCATGTTTCTACAGGCGGATTTTTGTTCATCTTAAGCCATCAACAGCCCCTTTGATATCAGCAGAACCGAAAATATAGCTTCCGGAAACAAGCACATCTGCTCCTGCATCAATGCAAAGCCTTGCTGTTTCCGGCACAATGCCACCATCCACCTGAATTAAGAGCTCAGGATTTAATTGCTGTGCCTTTTCCCTTATATCCCTGATTTTAGGAAGCATATCCGCCATAAATGACTGCCCGCCGAATCCCGGTTCTACCGTCATAACAAGCACCATCGAAAGTTTTTCTATATAGGGAAAAACCGCTTCTGCCGGTGTTTTAGGCTTTAATACAAGCGCAGGTTTAACACCTGTGCTTATTATTTTTTCTAAAGTGGCTTCAACATCGCTCTCGCTTTCCAAATGAAACGATATCAAATCTGCTCCCGCCTGAGCAAAAGCATCTATATATTGAAGAGGATTGCTTATCATAAGATGGCAATCAAGAAACATATCTGTTGCTTTCCTTATAGATTTTACAACAGGCGGTCCTATAGAAATATTAGGGACAAAATGGCCATCCATAACATCAATATGGAGCATATCTGCTCCGCCCTGTTTTACTCTTTCAATTTCTGTTTTAAGGTCGGCATAATTTGCCGAAAGAATAGAAGGCGCAACCTTTATTTTGTTTTTAAACATTGGCTAACACTTCCTTTTTTATAATACAAGAGGCTTTTTCTCTATCCTCTGAAATTTGCTTACTTAATTCTTCGAGAGAAGCAAATTGCTTTTCTCCTCTCAGTTTTTCCACAAGAAAAACCTCAATAAACCTGCCGTATAAATCACCATCATAGCCTAATATATGGGTTTCGCTTCGTTTTTCGCTGCTTCCCACCGTAGGCCTTATTCCGATGTTGGTAACAGATGTGTATAATTTTCCGTCAACCTCAGTAACTGATGCATAAACACCGAACTGAGGAACGGTAAATGTTTTACTGAAAAACTGATTGATTGTAGGAGAGCCCAACACTCTGCCTCTTTTATCGCCGTGAACAACCTCAAAGCTGTATGAAAACAATCTTCCCAGCATTTCGTTTGCAGATTTAATATCCCCTTCACGAAGGCAATGCCTTATTCTTGTTGAGCTTACTGCCTCACCCATATATTCAACAGGCTCGCAAACGGTAAGCTTAACATTGTTTTTTTTGCAAAGCTCTTTTAAAAGCTCAATATCTCCTGCCTTGCCTTTACCAAAACGGTAATTAAAACCGCAACAAACCGCGGTTGCTCCAAGCTTTTTCAATATGATTTCCTTGAAAAACTCTTCGGGAGAAATATTTGAAATCTCTTTAAAATCAATATACTCTGCCTCATATCCCCATTCTTTTAAAAGAAAATCACGTTTTTCTGGAGTTATAAGCTCTCCGGGAGTATCTCCCGAAAGAACCTTTTGGGGATGCTCCGAAAACATCAGGGCGGTTTTTTTGCCGTATTCTGTTTTATCGCTTAAAAGCACCTTTTTATGCCCCTTATGAAGACCATCAAAAGTGCCGAGTGCAACAAGCACCCCTTTTTTTTCACACATTATTGTAAACTCTCTTTACTTTCAAATCTGTTTCGTCAAGCTCACCCAGACCTAAAAATCTGCCTTGACCATAAACTCTGTAAATGCCATTTTCAGTTAAACCCTTTACCCTTTCTCTCATAAGGCTTCCTCCGTTTGAAAACCTTACTGCCTGATTATCCGTTACTGTTATTTCAGGATAAGCAGCCAGAAGCTTGTCAAGAGGTATAAGGGCTTTTTCCAGCTCGCCTTTTTCTGAAAGGCTCTGCAATTCTTCTAAAGAAAAGCACTCTGAAAGCTCTATTCCGCAAGCATAGGTTCGCTCTAATGAAGTCATTACCGCACATGAACCTAAAGCCTCCCCTATATCGCTTATAAGAGTACGTATATATGTTCCTGCGGAGCATTCGCAAGAAAGCGAAAAATCCCCGTTATCTGTTTCGCCAACAGTCAGCTTGTAAATTTCGCATTTCCTTGGCTCTCTTTCTACCTCTATCCCCTGCCTTGCAAGCTCATAAAGGCGAACACCATCTTTTTTCAAAGCTGAATACATCGGGGGAAGCTGCATAATTTCCCCTAAAAACTGTGGTATTACAGATTCCACCTGCTCAAATGTAACCTTAACATCCCTTTGAGATATAACATTGCCCCATATATCCAACGTATCTGTGCAAACACCTGTTTTAAAGGTAGCCTTATATGCTTTTTTATGGGTAGGTAAAAGTTCAATAAAACGAGTTGCGCCGCCGACAGCTATCGGCAGCACACCTGTTGCGTTAGGGTCAAGCGTACCTGTGTGGCCGCACTTTTTTTCGTTTATAATTCTTCTAACCTTGTTAACTGCGAAAAAGGATGTTATATTTTCACCTTTTTTTAATGGAATAATTCCTGTCATAATATTAACCGTCCAATGCAGCTTTTATTGCTTGTAACAGCTTAGCTTTACCATCTTCGTAAGAGCAAGTAAATGTTGCTCCTGCAGCGCCTTTGTGACCACCGCCACCCAGCTTTTTGCATATTTCAGATGCATCAATTTCGCCCTCAGTGCGAACGGATATTCCAAAGCTACCGTCTTTTTTTTGCTTTATAACTGCGCCAACTAACACACCTTCAATCTGGCGGGGTAAAGCAGTAATTGAATAACATTCATGCTCACCGGAACCGCTTTCATCATACATTTGCTGAGTAACGGTAATAATAGCGCACTTTTCATCAAAATGGTATTCAAGGGTGTTCCTTGCGAGAAGCTCAAGGGCAAGGGAGCTTTTTGTTTTAGTTTCAAACATCAGCTTATTGATTTTTTTTGTATCAACGCCTTTTTCTGTAAGCTCAGCAGCAATTCTGAATGTTTGCGGAGTTGTATTTTGATATCTGAAGCAACCTGTATCGGTAGAAATGCCTGTATACAGGCTTTCTCTGATATACTCATTAAGCTCGATTCCGGCTTCCTTTGCCAACTCATAAATAATTTCGCAAGCAGCAGCTCTGTCTTCAACTAAACAAGCTTTAGCATAAAAAGTGTTTGAAAGATGATGGTCAATGCAAAGGTCTATTTTTCCGCTATAAACATTGCTTAAAGAACCCAACAACTTTTCATCGGCAACATCCACTGCAACAACAAAAGGATTTTGAACCTCATCCCCTTGAAATTTTTCAGTTAAATAATAAAAATCAGCAGATATTTCATCGCAACAATCAAAAGCTCTCTTTTTGCCCATTATTCTGAGGATTTCGCACAATGCGAATGCACACCCCAATGTGTCACCATCGGGATGTTCATGGGAAAGAATTAAAAATTCATCGTGGCTTTCCAGAAGCCTGATACATTCTTTTTTATCAATAACCATAGCTTATTCGTCATCTTCTGCAGTTGAAGATATCTCTTCAAGTTTTTTAACTATACTCATACCGTACTCAATTGAATCATCCGCAACAAATTTTAACTCAGGCGTTTTGCGAAGACCTAACCTTTTGCCGATTTCTCTTCTTATGAGTCCGGTTGCACCGGCAAGGGCTTTGGCGGCAGGCTTTGC
>JAZUOA010000161.1:0-4841 GCA_045604445.1 Acutalibacteraceae bacterium | reverse complement strand
TTTACCTATAGTGTAGAATATAAATCAACCTAAAATTACTGTAAAGAGGAACAATAATGGAGATTTACATATTCCAAAAAGGATTCAATTATTCCCAAGATGGACCGGGGAATCGTTTGGTGTATCACCTTTCGGGATGTAATTTAAAATGCCCTTGGTGCTCAAACCCAGAAGGCCTTACCATCAACGAGAAATCCATTGCTCTTTCTGTTGACGATATTCTGAAAGAAGCGCTCTCCTGCCGAATGATGTTTATTGATGGTGGCGGAGTAACTTTGACAGGCGGAGAAATCACCTGTCAGAAAGAAGCGGTTTTAACCCTTTTGAAAAAATTAAAAGACAACGGTATTCATACCTGCATTGAAACAAACGCTTCAATACCTTTATGCGAGGAAATTTTCAAAACGGTCGATTATATGATAGCCGATTTCAAATCCCCTGATAAAGAAATATTAAAAGATTTTACAGGTGCAACCCTGGAAGAAATAAAGAAAAATCTTATTTTCAGAGCAAAGCTAAAAAGACCGTTGCTTATAAGAATCCCTCTTATAAACGGATTCAATACAGGCTTTGAAAATGCTTGCTTATTCGCAGATTTTTTCGAGCTCTTAAGAAACGAAAGCAATTCCGAAAACTTATTCTTCGAAATACTGACATACCACGAATACGGCAAAGAAAAATACGCAAAGATAGGTATGGATTACGCCTTTAAAAACGGATTTGTTTCTCACGAGGATTTAGCGTTCCTAACCAATGAACTTAAAAACAGAAATCTAACTGTAATTAACACCTGAGGTGATCAAAATGTATAAATTCAATCCTGAAAAAACAACTGAAAAGGCTAAACTTCTTTTCAAGGAAGAAAGAGCCATAAACCACCTTGAAGGCTGGTTTATCATCAAGGAAACAGAGCAAAAGGCTGAGGAAAAATATAAAGCATTACCCCCTATGAAAAAAGCTGCAGAAAAATTCCGTGAAGCAGTTAAGGTTCTACCCCTATCCATAAGCGACCATGCAATTTTTGCAGGAACTCAGAGAGATGCTTTTGCGAGAAGCTATGCTCTTATAAATCCATCTTTCAGGGTTGAAACTTTTGCAGGCTATTGCGACCCTACAGCTGTTTATGATGATATTGACCCAACTGAAGAATTCCCCAAAGAACGAATCGATGCCTTAAGAGAGCTTGATAAGCAAACTGATTATGTTAAAGCACTTTCTGCCGTTTATAAGGATTGTGAAAAGCTTACGGGTGAAGTTGCTTTTTTCATTGAACAGGTAACAGGTCACCTTATACCAGATATGCGCTATGCGCTTAAGCACGGCGTAAAAAAAATGATTTCTGATATAGAAGAAAAGCAAAAATTTGCAGACAGCGATAAGCACGAAAACTACGAAGCAATGAAAATCGCTCTCGATTGCGTTCTTATTCTTGCAGAAAGATATAAAAGCATTGCAAAAGAAATGCTTGAAAACTCCCAAGGCGAACGAAAAGAGGAGCTCGTTCTCCTTGTAAACACGCTTGAAAAGGTACCGAAAAATGGTGCAGAAACTCTTTATGAAGCTATCCAAAGCTTTATGCTTCTTTGGGAAATTATGTGTTTAGAGCAAGCTCCCAACCCATTTGCATTTTCCGTTGGCAATGCAGACAGAATCTTTGAACCCTACCGTTTAGCAGAAAATCTTTCAAGGGAAGAAACAGCCGCCTTATTCAAGCATTTTCTTGTTTTCTTCAACGTTGCCGACAGAAGCTGGGCAATTTCCCAAAACCTTATCGTTAGCGGTCGTGATAAAAACGGTAATGACCTTACAAATCCCTCTACATATGCGCTTCTTGATGCTTATTATGATATGAATCTTCCTCAACCGATTCTTTCAGTTAAGCTACATAAAAACACACCCCAAAAGCTTTATGAAGAGTTGGGCAGATTCCTTTTCACCCCGGGTTGCCTTACTCCCTCATTTTTCAATGATGATTCTCTTTACGCTGTGCTCACAGAAGCAGGAATCGACATTGATGATATTGAAGATACATCAATAGCAGGTTGCCAGGAACCGCTCATTATGGGCAAGGACAATGGTAACACGACAAACAGCTGGTTTAACTTAGGTAAAATTCTTGAGCTCACATTAAACAACGGTTATTCAACAATAACCGGCAAGCATATAGGCACCATTTGCGAAGAAACAGATGCACTTTCCGCATTAAAAAACATCAGAGAGCGTTTTTATAAAAATGCTCAGTATTTCTGCGATGAAATGGTAAAGGCCGCCAACGGTGCTTCCAGAGCAATTTCCCATTTACCTGTTCCGTTTTTGAGCACTGTTATGGGCGGAATCGAATCAGGCTACGACACCCGCGATATTACACACCAAGGCACAAAATATAATGGTAGCGGTTGCCTTATTCATGGCACAAGCGTTGTTGCTGATTCATTTATTGCAATTGATAAATTAGTAAAGGAACGCCCCCAGGATGCGCAAATGCTTTTGGATGCTTTAAAATGCAATTTTGAGGGTTATGAAGAATTAAGAGAATTCCTCCTTTCCGCCTCAAAATTTGGCAATAATATTGAAGAGGTAGACAAAGAAACTGCTATACTCACATCAAAAATTGCCGATATGGTAAGAGCAGAGAAAAACTACTTAGGCAATAATTTCCGCCCCGATTTTTCCACACCATCAACCCATCTTTTATATGGTTATTGGGTAGGTGCTCTTCCCTGTGGCAGAAAATCAAGAGATATGCTTAATTATGGCGTTGACCCGCTTTACGGTGAAGCCCAAAATGGTTTAGGCTTCCGGACCCTTTCGCTTATGAAGCTACCATTTAATAAAATGTGCGGCGGCTACGCTTCCCATTTTGGTATTGACCCTAAATACTTCAACAGCAATGATTACGAGGGTAAGGGCGTTGAATTCAGAGATAAGGTTATGAAGCCCTTATTTTTCAATGAATTAAATAATAATGTTTCGCCTTTCTACCTTTACGTTAACGTTACAACTGCTCAAATTCTCAAAAAGGTTCTTGCAGAGCCTGAAAAATATGCACCAAGCGGTGTTTACATTATGAGAATACACGGAACTTTTGTTAACTTTTTGGACCTTTCACCCGCAATTCAGCAGGATATTATCCGCCGTCTTGACCCCGCATCAACTGCGGTTATGTGCTAAAAAATGAAAATTCTCGGTATTGATATAGGAACAACTACAATCACTGCCCTTTTGCTTAACACAAGCAACGGCTCAATTGAAAAAAGCTGCACCTTAAAAAACGATAGTTTTATTGCAGGAAGAGCTTTCGAAAAATTGCAAAATCCTGAAACAATTATAGAAACAGTAAAAAAAGCAGTTAAAATAGTTTGCAGCGAAAACACCCCTGATGCAATAGGTGTAACAGGGCAGATGCACGGAATTCTTTACCTCGATAAAGAATTTAACCCTTGCTCACCCCTTATAATCTGGCAAGATGAACGAGGCAACAAGGAATACAAAAACGGCTTAACCTACGCAGGCTATTTAACTGAAAAAACAGGCATAAAAGCCGCATCGGGTTTTGGTCTGACAACCCACTTCTACAACCAAATTAATAAGGAAATACCTGAAAACGCTGTTATGCTTTCCACAATCCATGATTATCTGGTTGCAGTTTTAACCGGAGAAAAGCCCATTACTCATTCAAGCGACGGTGCAAGCTTAGGTTTTTATGATTTAAAAAACAATTGCTTTGATAAAACAGCTTTAGAAAAAGCAGGCATAAGCTTTGATTTTCTCCCAGAAATAAAAAAGAATACCGTTATTGCCGGCAGAACAACTTGCGATTTTTTGCCAACGGGAATTCCCGTTGCAGTTGCAATCGGAGATAATCAAGCCAGCTTTTTAGGCTCAGTTGCAGACTCCGAAAGCTCAGTTCTTGTTAATGTAGGAACAGGGAGCCAGGTTTCCTTTGCAACGGAGAAATCAGAGGTTATTTCTTATGGTGAAATACGCCCTTTAACCGATGACAAATATATTTTTGTAGGCGCTTCTCTTTGTGGCGGAAGAGCATATGCAATTTTGAAAACGTTCTTCGAAAAATGCGCTGAAATGCTCGGAGGCTCAAAGGAAAACCTGTTTTCTCTTATGGATGAAAAAGCTGAAAGCATAACTGATTTTTCTGATTTACTGACCGTTAATTGTCAATTCTGCGGAACTCGCGAAAACCCTAATCTCAGAGGTAGCATCAACTCCATCGGTACAGATAATTTCACTCCCGAAAACCTTATTTTCGGAACCCTTAAGGGTGTATCAAAAGAGCTTTTCGATATGTATAAAAGCGAAAAAGAGCTTTCACGAACACACCCGACAACTCTTGTTTGCTCAGGTAACGGATTAAGAAAAAGTAAAATCTGGAGAAAAATTTTCACCGAGGATTTTCAAATGACTGCCACTCTCCCGAAGCACAGCGAGGAAGCAGCCGTTGGTGCCTGCGTTTTTGCAGGAGCAGCATCGGGAATTTATAATAACATTAAAGAATCACAAAATGCTCTTTTGAGGTGAATTATGGATACAAAAAATTTGGCTTCGCAACCAGTGTTTTTTGAAAAAAACAGGGTTTTCAGAGTATATTTAGGCGGAAAGCTTTTCGCGGATTTTTTTGGCGATGAAAGTGATGATAGTTTTTATCCGGAGGAATGGATTTGTTCCTCTACAAAGGCTTTAAATGAAGGTAGCACCGATATTTATGAAGGTCTTTCTACAGTTAAAGGAACAAAAATTCATTTTAACGAGTTACTTGAAAAAGAAAAAGAGCTTATGTTAGGTAACAGGAACGGGCTTGATGTGCTTGTAAAAGCGCTTGATTC
>JAZUOA010000160.1:0-2317 GCA_045604445.1 Acutalibacteraceae bacterium | reverse complement strand
AAGAGAATTATTTGTGTTTTGTTCTACAAACAAACCTCGCCACTCGACGTACCTTTGTACGCCTTCGGGTAACCAAAAACACGGCTAAAGCCTTGTTTTTGCTCGGTTTGTTCGTTCTGCATCATTTTTTCCTATCCCCTTCTTTGCCCTCTTGACGAAAATTTTAAAATATTGTAAAATTTGTTTTGGTAAAATGGGCAATCGCGGATATGCTTTTTAGCATAGATGAGGAAAGTCCGGGCATCATACGGCAGGGTAACTGCTAACGGCAGCCGAGGGAAACCTTAGGGATAGTGCAACAGAAATATACCGCCGATTTTTCGGTAAGGGTGGAAAGGCGAGGTAAGAGCTCACCGGCGTGGTGGAGACATCACGGCCCTGTAAACCCTACCCGATGCAACACCGACAGGGGAGTCAGCCGGACAGCGATTTTCGCAACCCCGAAGGGTGGCTAGAGCCATTCGGCAACGGATGGCGTAGATAGATGATTGCCTTAAACGACAGAACCCGGCTTACAGTTTTACCTTTTTTGGCGAGTTTTTGTGTATAACTTGATTTGCTTCGCTCGGCGTATCTTCATACGCCTTCGTTTACCAAATCTGCGTTCTACACCAAAAACTCGCTCAAAAAATTTAAGGGTTATTTATTAAAAATATTGTATTATTTATTTTATAACGCACACATAGCGCACAAATTTTTATAGAACACAACTTGATTTGCTTCGCTCGGCGTATCTTCATACGCCTTCGTTTACCAAATCTGCGTTCTACACCAAAAACTCGCTCAAAAAATTTAATAGGATTTTTGAAGAGATAATACAATTTATTCACTTTTTGAAAGGGGGAGCAATATGAGAAAAATCTGTGTGATTATAATTTTTGCAATTGTGGTTTCATTGTTTTCAGTCAATGCTTTTGCGGAAGAATCTATTGCTCTTTCTGCAGAAATAAGCGAAATTGAAAACGGAAAAGTTACGGTTAGCGTTTTTGGTGAAAGCGTAGAGAAGCTTGTTAGTTTAAGCGTTGTTGTTAAATATGATGCAGAGGTTTTTCTCTATGAAAACGGTTATGCATCATCATACTTCGATGAAGATGGTAATGAAATTTATAATTTCCAGGGAATGTGGTCCTTTGGAGAGCTTGCCAACGGAGAAGGATGCGTTGGGGCATTTGTTTCTTATGAGGGGGCCTCTAAAAGTGATAAAACTCCAGTTTGCGAATTTGTTTTAGCGGTAAGGGGAAAAATAGCTTCGTCAACAGATATCACGATTTGCGTCAGAGAGCTTGTAACTGAAGACTATAATTACGAAAATGATATTTATGAAGAAGCCATAATAAATAAAAAAAGCGTTTCCATCGATTATGAAAACCTTTTTTCTTATGATATAACCGGAAATTCTGCAACAATTACCGAATGTTTTTATAATTCGGATGTAGTTTATTTCCCTGAAAAAATAGGTGGAGCTAATGTTTGTTCCGTTGATTTTTCATCACCGTTAAATTGTAGCTTTGTCATATTATCTGAGAGCGTTACCGAATTTTCAAATGAGGCCTTCAATGATAATGCTGTATTGATTTGTCCTGAAAACAGTGCGGCTCATAATTGGGCAACAGAGAGAGGCTTTTCAGCTTTTTTGTATAAAAATATAAATTTCCTGACAGAAACCGGGATTTTTGTAACAGAAAACCGCATGGTAGATGATGAAGGCTTTTTATTTAGCGGAAATGCCGAAAAGATTTTTACGCCATCTCACAATCCATTTTACGGAACAGGCAGTAAAATTGAAGTTTTAAATGGTGAAAAAAGCCTGTGTTTTTTGCTTTCAGTTTTAGGCGATGTAAATGGTGATAGCGTTTCAGATGCTCTTGATGTTGTTATTTGCGAAAAAACTGTTAGCGGCATATTGAACCCGGAGGATTACGAAACCATAAGCATAGATTTGGATTTTAATGAAAATATATCGCGGGAGGATTATGCTCTTATCGTTAATAAAGCTTTGCAATAAAATAATCAGTCAGTTAAAAAAGACTGACTGATTGTTTTTCTAAATGTGAAAAATCATTAAGATACTTCAGCTTTGTTCTTATCACATCGTCAGATTCTTTTAAATATTGAATCAGCGTAACGCCTGTGTTAACATGAGAAAAGTTGAAGTTTTCTTTTTGCGGGAAATCAAGCGCAGCAAGAACAAGAAAGCTGTTAAATGTTCCGTGGGCAATAATCATAACGGTTGAATCAAAGGGGTTTTCCTCTTTGATTTTTTTAATAACTCTTTTGGCTCTTTCGTAAGCAGCTTGGTCATTTTCTATGCCCAAAG
>JAZUOA010000159.1:0-3491 GCA_045604445.1 Acutalibacteraceae bacterium | reverse complement strand
AAATTAAAATTGTTTTTATATTGCTTTTCTACTGCAATTAAATCATATTTAGTTTTCCTATTTGGATTGTTGCTTTTTTCAAGATAAACCGTCGCATTATTTACAAGCAGCTCTTTGCACCTACCTGTGTTTTTAACATGAACTGTTTCAACTATGCCGTTAATAAGAACCTTGGCAATAAATCTGTTGGGACGCTCAAGAAACGTACCCTTAATAACATTATTATATTTCATATCAACCTAACAAATAATCTGAAATTAGCATTACACAAAAGCCTGCAAGCAAGGAATAAGTAGCACCGCGCTGGCTACCGTGAGCATGGGTTTCCGGAATCATTTCGTCGCTTATAACATAAAGCATTGTTCCACCGGCAAAGGCAAGAGCAAATGGCAAAATTGCAGAGGCAACGCTTACAGCAAAATACCCCAACATTGTACCCAGTACCTCGATAACACCCGTTGCAAATGCACATAAGAATGTGCGCTTAGGAGTTATTCCCGCAGCAAGCATTGGCCCGATAATTACCATACCATCTGGTATATTGTGCAAAGCAATTCCGCCTGCAATAAGAAGCGCCTCATTTGTGTTACCTGAACCAAAACCGACTCCTGCTGCAATTCCCTCAGGCAAATTATGAATTGCAATTGCTATAACAAACAAAAAAACTTTACTTAAATTTTTGTTATTAGTATGCTCTTCATCATCTGCACCAACTAATTTGTGCATATGCGGAACTAATTTATCAATTAGGCTTAATGCAAAAGCTCCGGTAAAAATGCCAACAACTGTTATAATTATAGCAAATCTGTCACCATATTCTAAAGATGGCAAAATAAGCCCCAAAACAGCTGCAGCCAGCATAACCCCGGCTGCGAATGATAAAACAATATCACTGAATTTATGAGAAAGTTTTTTAAATATAAAACCGATTACTGACCCGATAATTGTTGCTCCGCCAACACCAAGAGCGGTTAAAAAAACCATTTTCATTAAATCCCCTCCAATTTCTTTAAAAGAGCATCGCAACCATCATAAATATCTTTATAACAAATTTTAAAATTACCGCTATACCAAGGGTCTGCAACATCTCCACCCCGATTTGTGTATGACATTAGCTTTCTTATCTTTTCCTCGTTATCAACCTTTAAAATGCGTTGCATATTGCGAATATTTGCAGTATCCATTCCAATGAATAAATCAAATTTATCATAATCATCTGTTTTAAGCTGAATTGCCCTTTTACCTTCGCAGGATATTCCGTGATTTTTAAGTTCACGCTTAGCAGGAGGATAAACAGGATTTCCGATACCGTTCCATATTTCTTCGGTACTGGTAGCACTTGAAAAAACACTATACTTATCTTCTAAGTTATATTTTTTCAATAAATCTTTAAATATAAATTCAGCCATTGGACTACGGCAAATATTACCATGGCAAACAAACATAATTTTAAACATATATTTTCCTTATTTCTCTGTTTTTGATTATTATAAAATATTATTGCTTGTTGTACAAGAAAAATTTATATGTTATAATGCAAAAAAAATAATATTTATTTTGGTGATATATATGAATAAAATCAGGTTTGGTATTGTAGGCACAGGTAACATTGCTCATAGATTTGCAGAAGCAATAAAAAATGTTCCTGAAGCAGAATTGATTGCAGTTGCTTCGAGAACTAAAGAAAACGCAGAAAAATTTGGAGATGAGTTTGATATACCTAAAAGGTTTTATAGCTATAAATCTATGGCGATTTCAAAAGAAATCGATGTAGCATACATTGCAGTACCCCATTCATTTCACAAGGATTGTTCAATTCTAATGATGAATAACGGCATAAATGTTATTTGCGAAAAACCATTGGCGGTCAATAAAGCTGAAGTTGAAAAAATGATAGAATCTGCAAAAGAAAACAAAGTATTTTTGATAGAAGCTATGTGGGCAAGGCTTGTTCCGGGTACAATTAAAACTTTAGAACTAATTGAAAACGGTGTTATTGGTGAAGTTCGCGGAGTTGAGGGTAGATTTTGTTATACAATGGATGAGAACGAATTAG
Source organism: Acutalibacteraceae bacterium (assembly GCA_045604445.1). GTDB lineage: Bacteria > Bacillota > Clostridia > Oscillospirales > Acutalibacteraceae > DTU089. The sequence continues at coordinate 1,435 of JAZUOA010000159.1, read as the reverse complement.
ACCACCATGTTTTAAAAAATGAATTTGGTGGCGGTTCTCTACTTGATGTTGGTTGTTACGGCTTGAGTTTTGCAAGCTGGTATCTCGGAAAAGAAGTAAAGGCTATAAATGCACAAGCTGATATATATAATAATATCGATAGCCATACTTGCATTCTAATTAAATATAATAATGGTGCTATAGCTGATTTATCATCTGCAGTTTTTTTAAGAAAACCCAATGAGGGTTATATTTACGGAACAAAAGGTTATATTTATTTCAATCGTTTTTATGCTCCTCAAAAAATTGAACTATTTTTTAATGATGGCTCTACAGAAACAATTGAATCCCCTTATTCGGGAAATGGTTTTGAAGAACAAATCTCTCATGTTTGCAAATGTATTTCAGAAGGTTTAACAGAAAGCCCTGTTAACACATTTGAACAATCTCTCTATATCGCAGAGCAAATGGATATGATACGAAATATCATAAATATAAAATATCCGCAGGATAAATAAGCGCAGAGGTTGATATGGTTTCACTTTTAATAGTTATATATATTGTTTTTATTTCATTGGGACTCCCCGATTCAATGTTTGGTGTAAGCTGGCCGGTTGTTCATAAAGATTTTATGGTGCCTGAAAGCTTTGCTTCAATTTACAGCATTGTTACGGGCATTTGTTCAGGTGGTTCAAGTTTTTTAGCAGGCGTTTTACTACGTAAATTCGGAACAGCTAACGTTACATTTATTTCTATTCTTTTAACTTCTGCAGGGCTTATCGGAATAAGTTTTTCACCTAATATTTTTGTTATGATGGTATTTACTATTATTTTAAGCTACGGAGCAGGCGCAATAGATACCGGACTCAATAACTATATTTCATTACACTATAAAGCGCGCCATATGAGTTGGCTTCACTGCTTTTGGGGCTTAGGTGTAACAATAAGCCCGCTTATAATGTCACATTTTTTATCAGGTGAAACAGGTTCCTGGAGAATGGGTTACAGAACAGTTGCTTTAATGCAATTTATTATTGCGTTATTAGTTGTCTTTTTTTTGAAAAAATGGAATAAAATAGAAAATAACACAAAGACTCAAGCTTCTTCCCCAAAAGCCACAAAAAGCAACGTGAATATTTTTAAAATTAAAGGCGTAATAACAAGCATCCTTTCTCAAGGACTATATTGCAGTATGGAATTTTTGATAGGAACCTGGGGAGCAAGCTTCCTTGTTAACACTTACGGCGAAGCTCCCGATTCGGCTGCAAAATGGATTTCGCTTTACTTTTGCGGCATAATGCTTGGCAGACTGGTTTCTGGCTTTATTTCAATAAAAGCAAGCGACGATACACTTATAAGAGTCGGTATAATAACCGCTTTTTGCGGGATTTTATTGCTTATTTTACCTTTGGGAAAAATTTCTATTTCAGGATTACTTTTAATTGGAGTTGGATTT
>JAZUOA010000158.1:0-6020 GCA_045604445.1 Acutalibacteraceae bacterium | reverse complement strand
GTTGGTGCATTCGGTGATGCAGTTAAAAAGCTTCGCGATAGTGGCTTGTTTGATGTTGTTATTGAACAAGCAAATAAGGGTAAACCACTTATGGGCATATGTCTTGGTATGCAGCTGCTTTTTGAAAAAAGCTATGAATATGGTGAATATGAAGGGTTAGGTCTTATTGAAGGCGAAATAGTGCCATTGAAAAATGAGATTCCTAACGGATACGATGTACCCCATATGGGGTGGAACGCTCTTAAGTTTCACAGGGGCAAAAATGAAATTTTTAAATATATTAACGAGGGTGACTGCGTTTATTTTGTGCACTCTTATTTTGGTGTAGGTTGCGAAAATTCCTTGATTGCTTCCGCGGAATATGGTGTTCAGGTTACCGCTGCTGTAGCAAAGGGTAACATTTACGGATGCCAGTTCCACCCTGAAAAAAGCGGAGATGTGGGACTTAATATATTAAAAGCATTTTGTGAAGTTTAAAAATTTAATTAAATTTCCAACAACACTATTTTCTCTACAACCTTGCAGTGTGTTGTTTTTTACAAATGAAAGGATATAGTTATATAATGAAAATTTTTCCCGCAATTGATTTATATGAGGGTAAAGCTGTAAGGCTCTTAAAAGGTAATTACAATGATTTAACGGTTTATTCCGATAATCCAATTGAAATTGCAATGGATTTTCAGTGTCAGGGTGCAACCGAGCTTCATACAGTTGACCTTGAAGGAGCCCGCGACGGCGGAACACCAAATATTGAGATAATAAAAAGCTTTGTTGAAAAAACCAAGCTTAATGTTGAGGTGGGTGGTGGCATTCGCTCAATGGAAACTGTTAAAGCCTACCTTGATGCAGGCGTGAAAAGAGTGATTTTAGGAACAGCCGCTGTAACCGATGAAAGCTTTTTGAAAAAAGCGGTCTGCACTTATGGAGATAAAATAGCCGTTGGTGCCGATATTAAGGATGGCAAGGTAGCAATAAAAGGTTGGGTTGAAAAATCTGAATACAGTACCTTTGAGTTTTTTGAAAAGCTTCAGAAAATTGGAGTTTCAACTGTTATATGTACCGATATTTCAAAAGATGGTGCAATGCAGGGCACTAACAGAGAGCTTTATAAAGAGCTTTCCGAAAGGTTTAATGTTAATATTATTGCTTCCGGTGGCGTTTCTTCGCTTGATGATGTGAAAGCGTTAAACGAAATGAAGCTTTTTGGTGCCATTATAGGAAAAGCATATTATACAGGTGCTATAAAAATAAGTGACGCATTGGAGGCAGTTAAATGATTACCAAAAGAATTATTCCCTGCCTTGATGTGCGCGGCGGCTCAGTTGTTAAAGGAACTAATTTTGAAAATTTAAACGAGATTTCATCTCCTGTTCAGCTTGCTGAATATTATAGTTCAAACGGAGCGGATGAACTCGTTTTTTATGACATAACCGCTTCATCAGACGGCAGAAAACTTTTTACGGATATTTTGAAAGAAACAGCATCAAAAGTTTTTATTCCTTTAACAGTAGGCGGCGGTATAAATTCTCTTGAGGATTTTGACCGCGTTTTAAAATGTGGAGCAGACAAGGTGAGCGTGAATTCCGGTGCAATAAAAAACCCTGAAATTATCCATGCAGCAGCTGAAAGATACGGTGATCAATGTGTTGTTCTTTCTGTTGATATCAAAAGGGTAGATGGTCGGTTTAAAGTGTTTGCCAAGGGTGGCAGAGAAAATACCGGCTTAGATGCGTTGGAGTGGATAAAGCGTGGCGTTCAAAATGGTGCAGGCGAAATAGTTGTTAATTCTATCGATACCGATGGCGTTAAACAGGGCTTTGATATCGAAATGCTTAAGGCGGTTTGCGATATTGTTAATGTGCCTGTTATTGCTTCAGGTGGTGCAGGAAGCAAAAAAGATTTTGTCGATCTTTTTAATGAAGTGCCGGGTGTTAGCGCAGGGCTTGCTGCATCCATTTTCCATTACGGTGAAGTTACAATTAAGGATTTAAAAACCAGTTTAAAAGAAAATGATATTACTGTGAGGTTATGAAATGATTGATATAGAAAAACTTAAATTTGATGAAAAAGGGCTTATACCCGCAATTGTTGTTGATGATGAAACAGGCGATGTTTTGACCCTTGCTTATATGAATAAGGAAAGCCTTGGTATATCCTTGGAAAAGAAAAAGACATGCTTTTGGAGCCGTTCAAGGCAAGAGCTTTGGCTCAAAGGCGAAACCAGCGGCAATTATCAGCATATTGTTAACATAACAGCTGATTGCGATTTTGATGCATTAACGGTAAGAGTAAGAAAAGAGGGACCTGCTTGCCATACCGGTGAGGAGAGCTGCTTCTTTAATAAAGTTTTTGAAAACTGCGAGATTGCTCCTGCTTTCAGCGTTGAAGGTCTTGTTGAAACAATTGAGGGAAGAAAGATTTCTCCCAAAGAGGGCTCTTATACAACCTACCTTTTTGAAAAGGGGATTGATAAGATTCTGAAAAAGGTTGGCGAGGAATGCACCGAGGTTATAATTGCCGGCAAGGCTGATGATAAAAAAGAAACTATTTACGAAATCGCAGATTTGATGTATCATATCCTTGTGCTTATGATTGAAATGGGTATTTCTACCGATGATATTATGGCAGAGCTTAAATCACGCCATGTAATAGACCATAAGGTTAAGCAGGAAAAGATGACTCAGTAAACTTTTTTCGTTGTGAAGAAGGCAGTTGGAAATGAACAATATTGTTAAAATTTATTGGAACAGAGTTAATTTGTATTTAGAAACTGAAAGCGAAATTGAAGGCGAAGCTTATTTAGTAAGCAGTGCATTCAAAGCGCCGCTTTCAGTTAATGGCAATGCAGTAATACTAAATATAACAAATGTTCCTGAAGGCTCTATGCTTGAAAGCGGTGAGTTTTTCTTTGAATTAAATGGTGAAAAGCTTGTTCTTGACAAGTCATTGATTAAAAATCTTGATGATTATTCAAGAATATTTAAATACCGTAATAAATTTTATGCGCTTTTAATTGATTTTCAAATTGATGAAAATCGAGTTCTTAGCTTATCTGCCGATTATATGATGAGAAATAAAAAATATAAAAAAAACTTTCAACTTTCAGAGGGTAGCGGTTTAAAGGGAAAGTTAAAAGTCTTTTTTGAAATTTTATTTTCATTTTTTTTGAATGTTGTATATAAATTTATAAGGACAATATTTTTAAATAAAAAAAGGGTTTTGTTTTATTCTGAAAATGGGGATGTTCCTGTTGGGAATTTGAGATTTTTGTATGAATATATGAAGGCAAATTCCCCGGTGAGTGTAAAATGTAATTGCTTTAATATGCATAGCCGTCTTAACCCTGTAAAAATTTTAAAAGCCGTTTATGATATTGCGTTAAGCAGAGTTATAGTTGTGGATAATTATGTTTCTGTTGTCAATTTGCTTAATATAAGCAAAAAACAAAAAGTTGTTCAACTTTGGCATGCAGGGGTAGGCTTTAAATCCGTTGGTTATGCAAGATTTGGTAAGGATGGCGGTGCCCATCCTTTTAGGTCGAGCCATAGAAAGTATGATGCTATCATAGTTGATAGCGAAAAGCTTGTTGATGTTTATAAAGAGGTTTTCGGAGCTAAAGCGGATGCATTTAAGGTTTATGGCATGCCTCGCTTAGATGGTTATTTCACTAAGGAAAAAATAGAGAGTGTAACAAAGAGGCTTTATGAGGAAAGGGCTATTCTAGAATTCAAGCGGGTTATACTTTTTGCCCCTACCTTTAGGGGTGTTGGTGCGGGCGATGCATATTACGATTACGATAAGATAGATTTAAAATCGATTTTTGATTTTTGTCAAAGAAATGATTTTTGTTTTATTATAAAAATGCATCCTTTTATTAAAGAAAAAATAAATATTCCAAAGGAATATGAAACTCTTATATTTGATTATTCGTCTGAGGATATAAACGATTTAATATATATTGCCGATGTTATGGTAACGGATTATTCTTCTTGCGCTTACGAATTTTCTTTCTTCAACAGACCATTAGTATTTTACCGTTACGATAAAGAAATCTACGAATATGAAAGACCGCTTCATACAATGGATGTGTTTACCGAGAAACAGTTTGAGGCAGTAGATTTCGCGGATTTGATGAAAGTGCTTGAAGAGCTGAAAGATATTTCTGTTAAAGAGCGTTTTACAAATATTCCTGAAAGGCAAAGTGGTATTTGTGAAAAAATAGCAGAAGAAGTTTTAAGGTGATTTTATGAAATCGATTATTTATAAAATTTTAATATTGGGGCTTAATGCCATATATTGCGTTTTTAAGCCTCTGCCTGTAAAGGATAAGATTGTTATGATAAGCAGGCAATCTAATAAAATTAACGATGACTTTCGCCTTTTAGGTGAAGAATTATCACAAAAGCATAAAATTGTTTATCTTTGCAAGACTCTTGACGGTGGTGAAAAATCAAGCTTAAAAACAAAAATTGCTTATGGTGCTCATATGTTTGTGCAAATGTATCATTTAGCAACTGCAAAGGTGTGTGTGCTGGATTCATATAGCCCGGTAGTGAGCGTGTTAAAGCATAAAAAAGCTCTTACCGTCGTTCAGATTTGGCACTCCATGGGAACTTTGAAAAAATTCGGCTGGCAAATATTAGATTGGGGCGAAGGCAGCAAAAAAGAAACCGCCGTTGCGATGAAAATGCATAATAACTATGATGTTATTTATTGCTCAAGCAAAGAGTATCAGCATGTGTTATCAGAAGGCTTTAATGTGTCTGATGGTGTTTTTAAAATCTTCACCTTGCCAAGAATAGATTTGTTGAAGGATAATGCGTATCTTGAAAAAACGCGTTGTGAGATTTTTTCAAAATATCCCGTTTTAAAGAAAAAAACAAATGTTATTTATGCTCCTACATTCAGAAAAAATGAAGCGGATTTCAATAAATACTTCAAAGAGCTTGTAGATGCATTTGATTTTGAAAAATACAACCTTGTTGTTAAACTTCATCCGCTTTCAACTGTTGACGCAACTGATGAGCGAGTGATTTTTGATAAAGAATTTTCAACTTTTCAAATGTTTTCTGTTGCAGATAAACTTATAAGCGATTATTCCTGCGTGGTCTATGAGGCCGGAGTAATCGGAATACCGCTTTATTTTTATAACTATGATGCGGATTCCTATGAAAACGCAAGAGGTCTTACAATTGATTACAATGATTTACCCGGTTATAAGGCACAAAATGCTGCAGAATTGGTTAAAAGTTTAGATTTACCGTATGATAAAGAGTATTTAAATTCGTTTGTAAGAAAATATATTATAAACACAGAAAACTGTGCCTCAAAAATGGCACAGGATATTGAGAGTTATATGTAGAGAATACAACAATCCCCCGTATTCCGTTTTTTGCGGAATGCGGGGGAGTTTTTTATGATTTTCTCGCGGCTTTTTCGGCTATTTTTAATACCGAAACAATAGGCATAATTAAAATACCGCATAAAAGGTTGCTGATACCATGAATGGCATCGTAGGGGAGCCCTGCAACTATCCAGGCGATTGTTCCTTTAAAATCAAGCCCGAACATAATTGCCTGAGCAGGTGCATAAAGAGTACCGAATAAAAAACCATGCAAAGAGCAAACCACCATATAAACAAAGGGCTTTATTTTTGTTGGCATATTTTCAGGAAGCAACATTATAGCACCCCATAGAATTATCCAAATATATAAATACGGTATCCACCACATATTAAAGCCGGAAAGCAAACCATTTAAGAAAACATAAATATAAATCGGATATAAAGCTTTTTTTCTGTAAACTATAGTTACAGCAACTGTTAAAACACCAAGCAAATGCACATTAGGTAAAAATTCAAGCATAATTTTGCTTGCGTACATTATAGCTCCCAGCATACCGAATATGGTAGCTTCTTTTATGTTTATTTTCACGCTTTTTCAGCCTTAAATTCGTAGGCAGAGCCTTCAACTATATCAGTTGCATCAACGCCTGTTGAAGCAAGTCGGATCGTAGCCATG
>JAZUOA010000157.1:0-22555 GCA_045604445.1 Acutalibacteraceae bacterium | reverse complement strand
GACTTGATGGGCTCTGCCCATCATTCGCAAGTAAACTTGCGAACACCCGATTGTGTTCGCCTCTGGCGAGGCGGTTCAAGTCCTACATATTTAAAACAACAAAAAAACCAAAGCAACACAAAAAGTGTTCCTTTGGTTTTTGGTGCCGCTGACCGGACTTGAACCGGTACGGTGTTGCCACCGAGGGATTTTAAGTCCCTTGCGTCTGCCTATTCCGCCACAGCGGCGCATCTATTAAATTATAATCGCAACCTTGCCTCTTGTCAAGATTTTTTTCTTGTTAAGAGGCAAGATTTTTTGTTTTTTTAATAAAGAACTTTTGAAAGCACAAAACAAGTCCAAAGTGCAATAACGAAAAAGCCTTCAGCGGGGATTGCAAGTTTTGTGTAGGGGCATTTCCAACCTTTGTCAACGCATAAGAAAATTGTTCTTGTGACAAAAACAGTTGTTGCAAAGAAAAGGCCGCCCACCAATGAATAAACAGGAGTTTTTAACGCGAGTGTAAGGTACAAAAGAAATGCACCTAATGCGAATGAAATACCTCCGTAATAAACTCTGATTTCTGTTTTGCCTGCATTATCAACAGGTTTTATTGAAAAGCTTTCTGCATTTTTTAAGGGCTTGGTAATAAATACTATTGCCATTCCCCAAAAATAACCTATAAGGCAAACAACTGCAACAGCAGCAGGAATGTTTACCGATAAAATTTCCTTTAATGCTTCCATAATTTAACCTCCTTTTTAAAAATCATATCATAAATACGGTTGTAAATCAATCCAATTTAAATAATTGCATATAAAGCGTATATTTTTTAAAGAATAATTAAAAATATCTTTAGTAAAGAGGTGTTAATATGAACAAGAGAACTTTTAAACCCTTTGGAATAAGCGATAAATTAGGGTATTTATTCGGAGATTTCGGTAATGATTTTACATTTATTTTATCAACAATGGTTTTAATGAAATTTTATACCGATGTTATTGGGGTAACGCCCGGTGTTGTTGGAACAATTATGATGATTTCAAGATTTGTTGATGCTTTTACAGATGTAACAATGGGAAGAATCTGCGACAGAAGCAAACAAACTAAAGCAGGTAAATTTAAACCCTGGATTTTAAGGATGTGCATACCGGTTGCTGCATCATCTTTTTTAATGTATCAAACCTTTGTTGCAAATTTTTCGCCAATTCTCAAGATAGTTTATTTGTTTATAACTTATATTCTATGGGGTTCTTTCTTCTACACTTCTATAAATATCCCTTATGGTTCAATGGCATCAGCCATTTCCGGTGACCCCGGTGACAGGCAATCGCTTTCAACCTTCAGAACCATGGGTGGAATGCTTGCCGGAGCTATCATAGGAATAGGCCTGCCTGTTATTGCTTATGAAAAAGTAAATGGTAGGGAGATTATTGTAGGCGAGAGGGTAATGTTGCTGGCAGGTGTTTTTTCCGGTTTAGCGATAATTTGCTATCTTCTTTGCTATAAGCTTATAACCGAAAGAATTCGTCCTGAGGTTTCCGAGGATGTTTTTAAAAATAATTCTGTTGGGAAAATGCTTAAAAATGCTGTTAGAAACAGAGCTTTGATTTCAATTATTGTTGCATCTGTTTTTATGCTCCTTTCACAATTGACGATGCAAAATATGGCGGCTTATGTTTTTCCTGATTATTATAATAATGCAACCGCCCAATCTGCATCAACAATTTTTATGATGGTAGGAATGGTTACGGCGGCGATTCTTTCCAAGCCTCTTGTTAAAAGGTTCGGAAAAGCAGAGGTAAGCGCAGTTTCCAATATATTTGCAGCGGCTGTTTGTTTTTCCTTATTTATATTACGTCCGCAGAATGTTTGGGTTTATATCGGTCTTCAGTCGTTGTGTTGGTTAGGATTGGGTATGTTTTCAATGGTCAATTGGGCGCTTATCACCGATGTTATCGATTATTCCGAGATAAAAAACGGGATTCGGGAGGATGGCGCAGTTTATGCCCTGTATTCTTTTGCAAGAAAGCTTGGGCAGGCTATTGCTGCTGGTCTTTCGGGTTGGCTCTTAACTGCTATTGGCTATGATGAAACTGCGATAACTCAAGGGATAAGCCAGAGTAAAAAGGTTTTAGAAGGAATTTTTAATATATCTACTCTTGTTCCTGCTGCAGGATTTGCGCTTCTTGCGGTTATTCTTTGGTTCTGGTATCCGCTTCATAAAAAGCAGGTTGATAAAAATGTAAAAATTTTAGATGATAAGCGAAAAGGGTAAAAAAAGCATTTTCCGTAATAACGGAAAATGCTTTTTTTATATTATGTTCGCTCTATATTCCTTGGGTGTTTGGTTAGTATGCTTTTTAAAAACCTTTGTAAAATAATTAACATCAAGCATACCGCAGCTTTGTGCAATAGTTTGTATTTGCAGATTTGTTGTTTTTAATAGTTGCTTGGCTTTTTCAATACGCTTTTTATTAACAAAATCCGTTAGGGTTACTCCCGTTTCTTTTTTAAAAAGGGTTGAAAGATAGCTCGGGTTAATTTTTAAAACCTCGGCAATTTTTTTTAAGGATAAATCAGAAGTTATATCTGCATCAATTTGAGTTATTGCTCTTTGAACAAAAAGGGAATAGCCTTTATTGGAATGCTTTTTTACCAATCTGCAATATTTTTGAATCATATAATTAAACATATAATCAAAGTCCTTAGAATTTTGGATTCCTTCAATTTTTAATGCAAATTCGCTTGAAACGCTATCAATATAAATAGGGTGCACAGAACCTTGCTCCGCTGCCTTCCTTAAAAGAGTATTGCATATTATGAGATAATTTTTCATATTTCTGAGGTTGTCAGGCAACCTGGCTTCTAAAGCTCCGCTGGGAGAAATGCTGCCGAATACCATTTCAGCTTTATGGTTTAAGCCTTGTGAAACTGCGGCAATCAAATCATTTTCTGCCTGATAGCGCTGTTCCATAATGCGAATTGCCAAAAGAGGGTCTTCTGTTTTTTCAGGTAATCGCAGTTTTGAAGATAGGGTTATTTCAGTCGATTCACTTAAGCGTTTATTTATAACCGAAAAATTATCTAATGAACCAAAAATGGTTTCACCTAAGCAGCTTATAAGCGATGTTAAAATATAGTCATCTGAGATATATGTTATTGCTGAAAAATATTTTTCTATTTGAGTAATTATATGAGTAGGTAAGGAGTATGAATCGCAGCGCTCTTTAATTTCGCTGTTTGTTACGATGCTTTGAGTGTACGGACCTAAAATAAGGGCAGTTTTCTCATCTTGATCGGGTAGGGGAATAAAAATATAGTTACATAAAAAAGAATCGTTTATTTTTATTATTTCATTTTTGTTATTAGTGATTGTTTTTATGGTGAATAATTGTTTATAATCATCGTCGAAATGTAAAAGTGCTCTTATTCCTAAATCTATATCATCGGGTACTGAATCTTTTGTTATGATTGTTGTTTTGATTTTCATTCTTTCAATTATTTTTCTGAAAAATTCAAGTTCTTTTTCATAAAACACCCGAATCACCTCGCTTTTATTACATTATCGTATAATTTTTATGAAAATTCAATAGTAGTATAAAAATTTTACTAAAAAAAGCAAAAATAATACTCACAAAAAAACTATTTTTATAATAAAATTGAATTGTTGAAAGGTTTTGTGTATTTTTACCAAAATTTACCGACAAAACCAAAAAAATATAGAAAAAGGAGAGAATCTATAATGGCTAAAAAAGAAGTTAAATTAGATTCAAAAGGTTTCCGCAAGTTTGGTATGCGCGATAAAGTTGCATATGCACTTGGCGACTTCGGTTGTAATATGAGCTTCGCTCTCAAGGGAACTGTTCAGACATTCTGGTTGGTTTTTATGACAATGGAAACAGGACTTTTATCAGGCTTATTGTTACTTGTTCAGGCTTGGGATGCTATTAATGACCCGCTTATCGGTGGTCTTATTGATAACGATAAGAGAAAATATAAAATGGGTAAATTTAAAACATATATTTTTATTGGTGCATGTGGTTTGCTAATTGCAGGTGCAGCAGTATTCCTTCCTTTCCCCAATGCAAGTGTTGTAGTGAAAGCAATTTTGTTCGTGCTTGGTTATCTTGTTTGGGATGCATGCTACACAGTTGCTAATGTTCCTTATGGCTCAATGCTTTCTCTCATTACAGAAGATACAGGTGAACGTGCACAGCTTTCAACATGGCGTTCAATCGGTTCTATGTTTGGTAATATTGTTCCTATGGTAATTCTTCCTATGATTATTTGGCAGAAGGTTACTTATGATGGAACAACAGACTTCCTTAACCATATTGAAATTCCTGAAGGCTTTGATAAGAGTCAGTTCCTTACAAATCCTGAAACCGGTCTTGCTTATAAAATAGGCGATGAAGTCCTCAGTCCTGCAACAGGAAAACAGGTTGAAATTCTTCTTGGTGAAAGAGTTTTCTTCGCTGCTCTTATAATGGGCATTCTTGGTTTCATTGCTTTTATGGTAATGATAAAAATCACAACCATCAGAGCGGATGAAAATACTGTTAAAACAAATGAGAAAGGCGAAAAGATTAATATTATTTCTTCATTTGGCAAATTCATGAAAAACCGTCCGGCAGTAGGCGCAACTGTTGCAGCTATGGGTATGTTCCTTGGTATGCAGTCAGCATCAACCGCAAACACAATTATGTTTGCAACATATTTTAACAACGCAGGTATGTCAGGTGTTGTTACTGCAATTGGTTTTGCTCCTATGCTTCTTTTCATTCCTTTTATAAAGCCTCTTGTAAACAAATTCGGTAAAAAAGAAATTTCTGTTGTTGGTTCTATTGTAACTCTTGTTGGTGCATGTATTATGATGGTGTTCCCAACAATAAATAATACCGATACTGCATTACTTGTTTACCTTGTTGGTCTTGTGTTCTTTGGTATCGGTATGGGTGTTTATAGCTGTATTTCCTGGGCTATGATGAGTGACGCTATTGAATACAATGAGTGGAAATTCGGTTCTCGTGAAGAAGGTACAGTTTATTCACTCCATTCCTTCTTCCGTAAACTTGCTCAGGGTGTAGGTCCCTCTGTTGTGTTGCTTATTATGGGTGCTCTTGGTTATGTTTCTGAGCTTGGTACAATCGGACAGAGCTTTCAGACAGCAAAGAATATGTGCTGGCTTGTTGCAGGGCTTTATCTCTTTAGTGCTGTTTTACAGTTTATCGGTATTGCTGTAATTTATAACCTTGATAAGAAAAAGGTTGACACAATGACTGCAGAGCTTGGAGCAAGAAGAGCAGCAGCAAAAGCAGAAATCGCTGAATAATGCTTTTTCTAAAAAACGGCAGAAAATGAATAATTAAACAGAAACTGCCGACAATTATTCTGTCGGCAGTTTTTTATAAAACACAAAAATATCCTTAAAGGAGTAATTTATGAGAAACATTTTAAACATTAACAGAAAATGGGCTTTTTCAAAGCAGGCAACAACTGTTCCTTCGGAGCTTCCTAATGATTGGTGCTGGGTAAACCTTCCTCATTCATGGAACGCTATTGATGGTCAGGATGGTGATAACGACTATTTCCGCGGAACCTGTTACTATGTAAAAAACTTTAAAAAGTTTGAACTCCCCGAAGCAGAGAAATATTACCTTGAAATCAAGGGTGCAAACTCTTCTGCAGATGTTTACCTTAACGGCAAAGTTCTCGCCCATCATCATGGCGGTTATTCAACCTGGAGAGTTGATATTACTAATGGTATCAAAGAGGATAATCTTCTTGTAATTGCGGTTGACAATGCCGCTAACGATAAGGTTTATCCTCAGATGGCAGACTTTACCTTCTATGGCGGTCTTTATAGGGATGTTAACATCATTTGCGTGAATAATTCTCACTTTGAACTTATGCATCACGGTGGACCCGGTCTCAAAATCACACCCGAAATCAATGGTTCAGATGCAAAAGTTGAAATTGAAACATGGGTTGTTAATTTCAAAGACTCTCAGAAGCTTCGCTATGTAATTAAAGATGCAGATGGTAAAATTGTTGCAGAGAAAGTAACAACGGATACTAAAGTTTCTCTTGAAATCAAAAATGTTCATTGTTGGCACGGTAAAAAAGACCCATATCTTTATACCGCAGTGATTGAAATTGTTGATGGCGAAAAAATTGTTGATAACATCAGCAGCCGTTTTGGTTGCCGCACATTCAAGATTGACCCTGAAAACGGCTTTATTCTTAATGGTGAAGAATATCCCTTGCGCGGCGTAAGCCGCCATCAGGACCGCTGGGGATTTGGTAATGCTCTTCTTCCCGAGCATCATGAGGAGGATATTGATTTAATCTGTGAGGTTGGCGCAACAACAATCCGCCTTGCTCATTATCAGCACGATCAGTATTTCTATGACCTTTGCGATGAAAGAGGTCTTGTTATCTGGGCAGAGATTCCTTATATATCAAACCATATGCCCAATGGCAGAGAAAATACAATTTCTCAGATGAAGGAGCTTATTGTTCAAAACTATAACCATCCCTCAATTGTTGTTTGGGGTCTTTCTAATGAAATTACAATGAAAGGCGATTCTGACCCTGATTTGCTTGAAAACCATAATATTCTTAATGACCTGGTTCATGAGATGGACAAAACAAGGCTTACAACTATCGCTGCAGTTTCAATGTGTGATATTGATAGCCCGTATATTCAGATTCCTGATGTTGTTTCCTATAACCACTATTTTGGCTGGTATGGTGGGGATACAACAATGAATGGTCCTTGGTTCGATAATTTCCATGCAAAATATCCCAATATTCCTATCGGTTGCAGTGAATATGGTTGCGAAGCTCTCAATTGGCACACTTCAAATCCCCAGCAGGGCGACTATACCGAGGAATATCAGGCATATTATCATGAAGAGCTTATAAAACAGTTTTTCTCAAGAAAATATATGTGGGCAACTCATGTTTGGAATATGTTTGATTTCGGCGCAGACAGCCGCAACGAGGGTGGCGAAAACGGACAAAACCATAAAGGTCTTGTAACCTTTGACCGAAAGTATAAGAAGGATTCCTTCTATGCTTATAAAGCATGGCTTTCCGATGATAAGTTTGTTCATATCTGCGGCAAGAGATACATTGATAGGGTAGAGGATGTAACAAAGGTTACCGTTTACTCTAATCTTCCCGAGGTTGAGCTTTTCGCAAATGGAAAGAGTCTTGGCAAACAGACAAGTGATGTTCATTTCTTCTATTTCGATGTTCCCAATGTTGGCGAAACAGAGCTTAAAGCGGTGGCAGGTGACTTTACAGATACCTCAAAAATCCGCAAGGTTGAAAAATTCAACGATGCTTACAGGCTCCGCGAAAAAGGTGCAGTTCTTAACTGGTTTGATATTGAAGAACCTGATGGCTATTTCTCGCTTAATGATAAAATGAGCGATGTTATGGCTTCCGAAGAAGGCAGACAGCTCTTTATGGGTCTTATGTCAAACGCTATGAAGAACCATGGTGATAAGAGCATGATGGGTGATATGGGCGCAGAAATGCTTTCAGGACCTATGATGCAGATGATGGGTAGCTTCACCATTCTTCGCCTTGTTAACCTTATGGGTGCGGCAAATCTCCATTTTACAAAAGAAGAACTTCTTCAGCTTAACGCAGCACTTAACAGAATTAAAAAGTAAAGAAAAAAACACCACTCCTCTTGCTTTTGCAGGTGGAGTGGTGTTTTCGTCAGACGAGAAATTATTTATGCATATTTATAAATTTAATAAGTCTTAACCAATCCTGGCGGCTGAAATAGTGAAGACCTTTTCTCATATGGTAGCCGATATCGCCATTTAAAAATTCATCGTCAACCTGAGGCGGTCTGTTTTCATATACAAAGCCTTTTTTGAAAGCGGGGCTTGATGCAACGCAGCAAAGCATTTCCGAAAGAGGATCTGCCCATTTATCAAGAGAAGCGCTTCCTATAAGCACCCTTCTGGGTGCGATTGATGCTACAAGATAATGCTGGTCAAATGCCATGGCGCTTTCGTTATTAACATATTTCTCATAGTTTTTGCAGAACCAAAAATTGAATCGGTTCCAAATATGTTCAACTGTTTCGCCACCCTCTGCAGTACCTCTTGCTATTGCCGCACCACCGCATCCTGAGTCATTAGAATATGAAAAAGCGAATCTCTCATCGGTAGCGCCTGCGAAAAGGGCAGTTTTACCAAGCCTTGAATGACCGCAAACAGTACCACAGCTTAGGTCAAGCCTTTCAGAAAGGGTTTCGGCATAGTCCATAACCCTTTGAGCCGCCCAAGCCCACATAGCGATTTTACCGCAGTCAGAGTCATTGCGTTTGCCTTCAGGGAATAAAACGCCTGCGAGGCCGTTTGTGAAATCTTCGTCATCGCTTGTTACATCAGTATAGTATAAGGAGAACACAGCAAATCCATTGTCAATAAGCTCCTCTGTTGGCATATATCTGTCGGGGTTTTCAGGTCTGAAGTTAATGTGAATGAAAAACGGATGTTTTTGGTCATCCGTAGGGAGAGTTGCTAAAAAAGGAAATGAAAACTCCTTGCCGTTAACTATGCAGTTCGCAGTTATTTTGTTGCAAACCGCATTACCTGCACAAAAATTAGGGATAACCTTTTCTTCAACTTCAAATGTTATTTTTTCAGGCTTTGGCGGCAAAAAACCATAAACCTCTTTCTGAATTAAACCAAGCATTTCCTCTCGGGATTTAAGCTCAGGAACATTTCTTTCTTTTAGCATACCTTGAAGCATAATATCAACTCCTTACTAAAATCATAATATCACCAAATGCAATAATTTGCAATAATTGGCATAAGAGAAAATATAAACTAAAATATACTTGTAGTGGAGATAAGATTAAAAGAGGTCTTGTAAAGTGAAAAAGAAAAAGTAGTTTTATATGGGTTAAAATCCAATATCTTTAAATCGCAGCAAGCTGTGCATATAATCCGTTGCAGGCGGAATGTAATCAAGCCGAAGAAGAGATACACCTGAGGTGATGCCATACAGCTTTGCTGATTGCATACCAATCCTTCGGATTGGATAAAAAATACCAAGTCTTGCGACTTGGTATTTTTTGGCCCGCCCAAAGGGATTCGAACCCCCGTTCTTCAGAATCGGAATCTGCTGCGTTATCCAACTGCGCCATGGACGGATATTATATTGTTAAAAGATTTTCTGTAATTATAATCTTTATTAAGATTTTTTTCAATAGTTTTCCGTTTAATTTGCAGTTTAAAATATGCTTTTATATTGTCAAAGTGTATTGTTTATGTTATTATTTCACCGAGGTGTTTAATATGATTTTTGAAAATAAGGATGTTATTGTTTTTGCGGGTGATTCTGTTACGGATATGGGGAGCATAACTCCTGTAGGAGAGGGTCACGGTGATGATTTAGGTGTTGGTTATGTAAGGATTATTGATAGTATGCTTTCGGCTACATATCCTGAGTATGATTTCCGAATCATAAATTCAGGCGTATCGGGTCACACAAGCCGCGACCTTTTAGCAAGGTTTGACCGTGATATTGTTGCAAAAAATCCTGATTGGGTTTCAATTTGTATAGGAATAAATGATGTTTGGCGTCAGTTTGATTCTCCTGCTATTCCCGAAAGCCATGTTTTGCCCGATGAATATAAAGAAAATCTTGAAAAAATGATTTTGAAAATTAAAGATAACGTTAAGGGGATTTTTATTCTTTCTCCTTATATTATGGAGCCCAACAGAGAGGATGCAATGAGAAAAAGAACAGATGAATATGTTGCGATTTGTAAGGAGCTTTCTGAAAAATACGGTTGCATTTTTGTTAATTTTCAGAAGATGTATGAGGACTTTTTCAAAATTCGTCATTCGGCATTTATCGCCTGGGATAGAGTTCATCCTAACCAAATCGGCGCCGTTCTTATGGCAAAAGAGTTTTTAAAATATTGCGATTTTGATTATAATAATTGATAAAAAACAAAAGGTGCTGTAAAAAACGAACGTTTTTTACAGCACCTTTACATTATTTAGTTCTTAAACCCTTCGGATAGTGGTTCTTTGCTCTTCCGTTAACAACTTTAACGCCACCAACGGAACATCCGTTAATTATAACTACAGCCCAACCGTTTTGGCAATCTGTTTCAAACTCCTCTCCGTGAAGATATTTCTTAAGTTCTTCGCTTTCAACCGTGAGTTGAATTTTTCTTTTAAAATCTTTTCCCATTGCCATGAAAAATTGGTGGTGGGGGAGAATATAGTTTTTTCGTAATTCGCCTATTGTAACACCGCAAGCAAATGCTGTGCCTTTGCTGATGGGGAAATCGGGAGTGAAATAAACAGGGGTTTCATTGTATAACAAAACATTGTCTTTTTTGTAATTTGTAAGCGTTTCATCAAGAAAATCAAAAACAGCATTATCAATCTTTTCTTTTTTTCTTGGTTTTGGGCAAGGGCTATCCGGCGGTTGCCTTGTGTTGTGAAGCAGAGCCATAAACTGTCCTTCACCTTTAGCTATATGAGGATAAAATCGCCTTGAAAATTCAATGCTTTCGCATTTGCAGCCATCGAAAGAAATACCATTGCAAGTGTTTTTCCTGACTGCTTCATTTACGGGTAAAAGCTCGAATTCAGGATGGTTTTTTAAAAAATAATCAATAACCATTTCATTTTCTTCTAAAGAGAAAGTGCAGGTGGCATAAACAATATATCCGCCATCTTTTAATGCACAAACAGCGTTTTCTAATATTTCTTTTTGCCTTTCAGCGCACATTCTGACGTTTTCTGAAGACCATTCATCAATGGCAATCTCTTCTTTTCTGAACATTCCTTCTCCGGAACAAGGAGCGTCTACCATTATTAAGTCAAAAGTTTTAGGAAAGGTTTTGGCTAACTTTTTCGTGTCCATACAGGTTGTAACAACATTTTTAAGACCCAACCGTTCAATGTTACCTGTTAAGATTTTGCACCTTGAGGGGATGATTTCGTTTGAAACAAGCACACCGTTTTCGCCTAATTTGTTTTTTATTTGTGTGCTCTTACCTCCCGGTGCGGCGCACATATCAAGAATTTTCCAATCAGGGCGGATATCTATGCATTCAGCAGGAGCCATAGCTCCGGGTTCCTGAACGTAAATTAGCCCCGCATGGTGAAAAGGATGATTTCCGATTTTATCAAATTCAAGGTAGTAGCCGTTTTTAACATATGGAATTTTTTCGTTACCGAATATATTTATTTTTTCAAAATCCTTGCAGGATATTTTATCTGAATTAACCCTAAAAGCCCTGACAGGTTCTTCCAATAGGGCTTTTTCATATTTTTCGTATTCGTTTCCTAAAAGGGTTTTCATTCTTTTGGAAAATTCTGAGGGGAGAGCTTTCATTGGCTTTTATTCTCCTAAATTCATTTCAGCATAAAGCATAAGCATCGAGGTGGTTGTTATTGCGGCAGTTTCTGTTCTTAAGATTCTTTTACCTAATGAAATCACTTTTCCGCCTATATTGAATGCATCGCTGATTTCTTTTTCATCAAATCCGCCTTCGGGACCAATAATTATTCCAACGCTCATACCGCTTTTTATTTCAGAAAGAGCTTTTGCAGTGTCTGCCATTCCGTTTTTGCTTTCGTAAGGGACCAAAAGAATATCCAGCTCTTTTGCCTTTTCTAAAGCTTGTTTATAGTTTAATGCGTCAGAAACTGTTGGTATAACAGTTCTTTTGCTTTGTTTTGCTGCACTTTCGGCAATTGACTGCCAACGGGCAGTTTTACTTTTCTTTTTCTTTTCATCAAGCTTAACAACGCATCTGTTCATTTCAACGGGTATTATTTTATCTACCCCCAATTCAACAGTTTTTTGAATGATAAGCTCCATTTTATCGGATTTAGGTAAACCTTGAAAAAGTGTGATTTTAATAGGCAATGAAGTGTCTTGAAAATTTTCTTTAATTATTTCAGCTATAACGCAATCGCTTTCAAAGGCTTTTATTTTGCATAAGTCACTTTTTCCGCCACAGCTGATAAGGATTTCCTCTTCTGCTTTCATACGCAAAGCATTCACAATATGATTGAAATCAGCACCATTTATGTAATAAAATTCCCCGTGCTTATTAGCCTTATCAACAAAGAAATTAAACATTATCTCACCAAACCTTTAAAAGATGAAGTTATTATACCAAAGAAATCAGGTCTTTACAATAATATAGAATATTTTTTATTGCAAGGTTAATAATAGTAAAAAACTATGAAAGGTTGTTTGCTATGATTGAACAAGATACTATAAGGCTGTTAAGGGAATGCGATGCCGGCGTGAAAATGGGCGTTTCTTCAATTGAAACTGTTCTGGATTATGTTTCTTCAGATTCTTTGAAAAAATTTCTTGCTGATTGTAAGAATGAGCATCTTGAGTTAGATAGAGAAATTCAGCAGCTTTTAAATAAATATAAGGATGAAGGTAAAGCGCCTAACCCTATTGCCAAGGGAATGTCCTGGCTTAAAACTAATATGAAGCTTACTTTAAATGAATCAGATGAAGTTATAGCGGATCTTATAACAGATGGTTGCAATATGGGAGTTAAATCTCTTAACCAATACCTGAATGAATATGAGGCGGCAGATGAACAAACCAAGGATATAACAAAGCGCCTCATTAACCTTGAAGAACGATTAGCAATTGATATAAGAAGATTTTTATAATAGTGTTAATTTTGAATAAAGACGAATTTTTAAATAATGCAAAAAACATAGAAAAAGAATTGATAGAAATCAGAAGATTTCTTCATAAAAACGCTGAGGTAGGTTTTGAGCTTACAAAAACAGTAGAATTTGTAAAGTCTCATTTAGCCGATATGGGTTATAACCCCGAAATGTGTGGTAAAAGCGGAATTGTTGCAACTGTAGGTAAGGGTGGAGGCAAAACTATATTACTAAGAGCAGATATGGATGCTTTGCCTGTAACGGAAGAAACAGAAGAGGAGTTTGCATCTCGGAACGGAAATTTCCATGGGTGCGGTCATGATATGCATACTGCTATGCTTCTGGGTGCGGCGAAACTGTTGAAAACCCATGAAAAAGAAATAAACGGAACAGTTAAATTGATGTTTCAACCTGCAGAGGAAATATTAAGCGGCTCGAAGAATATGATTGAAAACGGAGTTTTGGAAAATCCTCGGGCTGATTGCGCAATAATGCTTCATGTTATGGCAGGTCTTCCTATCAAAACAGGGGTGGTTATCGTTTCTTCGGGTGGTATAAGTGCCCCTGCAGCAGACTATTTTTCAATTGTAATTAAAGGTAAAGGGTGCCACGGTTCAATGCCGCAAGAGGGCGTAGATGCTTTGAGCGTTGCTGCTCATACAGTTATCGCGCTTCAAGAAATTTCTGCAAGGGAACTTGGTGTTGCAGAACAAGCGCTTATAACAATCGGCAAAATTAAAGCAGGCGATGCAGGGAATGTTATAGCAGATTCTGCTTTTTTAGAGGGTACGTTGCGCTCTTATAACGATGCTGTGAGGGAGCGTTTAAAAAAACGCCTTGTACAAATAAGTGAAGGAGTTTCAAAAACCTTCAGAGCAAAAGCCGATGTTTCTTTTGGTAACGGATGTCCGTCTTTAGTTAATAATGAAGAATTATCCCAAGATGTCGAAAAATATTTAAAAGAGCTCTTAGGGGAAGATTGGGTAGTTAATACAGGTGCATTCGGTGAAGACAGTTCTAAAAACGGAGGAAGCGAAGACTTTTCTTATATCAGCAGAGAAATACCATCTTTGATGTTGGCAGTTGCTGCAGGCAATTCAGAAGAGGGCTTTAAATACCCACAGCATCACCCTAAGGTTAAGTTTGATGAAGCTGTTCTCAAAACAGGGGCTGCTGTTTATGCTTACAATGCTATAAAATGGTTAGAAAATCATAAATAATTGCTTTATTTTTTCGCAAAATTATGTTACTATAAAAGAAAAAACAGGAGGGTTATTTATGCCTTATATAAGTCTTGAAACAACTAAAAACTTAACAGATGAAAAGTGTGAACAGTTAAAGGTAGCATTTGGAAAGGCTATTGAAGTTTTCCCGGGAAAATCAGAGGCTTGGCTTATGGTGGGTATTGAAGGTAATAAAAAGCTTTGGTTTAAAGGCGATGCTTCAAATGACAGCGCGATAGTTAGCGTTGATTTATTGGGGGAGGTTAACCCTACAGCCAGTGAGAAAATGACAAGCGTCATTTGCGAAATCCTCGAAAATGAAATAGATGTTTCTCCCGATAGAGTTTATGTTAAATACACGGGATTTAAGCATTGGGGCTGGAATGGCGGAAATTTTTAAATTATAAAAAAACTCCCGAGTTTCAAACTCGGGAGTTTTAATAATCATATTATTTTTCCTCTTTCTTTTTGTGGAAAAGAATTTTATCAACAGGGAAGTAGAGGAAGAATTGAAGAGCGGAGCAAATCATTGTTGCAATGTTCTTTGCAGCGGTTTCATTGCACCAATCAAATCCAAGGAAAACATCCTTAAGTGTGGGGTTAAGCCAAGCAGAGAAAAGGATGAGAGCAATGGTGAAAATTATGTAAATGGGAAGTGCAATTGCGATGTTAGTACCTGAATTGAATGTTTTTTCTTTGTTTACAAAGAATGCAACAATCTGAGCGATGATGTTAGCAACGTTGCTAACGATAAAGTAACCTAAACCGCCTACAGCAACAGGGTAAATGAAAACCCACCAGCTGAAGGGCTCTGTATAAAGCTCTTTGATAGCCGGAATAAGCTGAAGTGTGTTGAGAAGGACGAACTGAACTATCATTGCAAGAAGGCTTACAACAATAAATTTAACAAACTGCCAAATGGTTACAAGAATTGAACCCTTTGATTCAGCAGCTTTGTCAATGTCTTTTAACTTTGCCATAATAAAATCTCCTTATAAACAAGTTTTACTCAAAAATAATAACATATTTGATATTATAAGTCAACCGATAAATTGTATAGCTGATTGTAAATAATCAAATTGTTAATAATTCATAGATTCATCAAAAGCTTTGACAAAAACTTATTTGTGAATTATAGTATAAATATACTCCCTATGGGAATAATTTCTAAAAAAGAAAGGAATATGATTTATGGAACTTAAAGGCTCAAAAACAGAACAAAACCTTCGCGCTGCTTTTTCAGGCGAAAGTGAGGCAAGAAATAAGTATACCTATTTTGCATCAGTTGCAAGAAAAGAGGGTTATCAGCAAATTTGCGCTATTTTCGAGGAAACCGCAAATAATGAAAAAGAGCACGCAAAAATGTGGTTAAAAGAGCTTAAAGGCATAGGCACAACCGCCGAAAACCTTGAGTCAGCAGCTGCAGGCGAAAACTACGAATGGACTGATATGTACGCAAACTTTGCAAAGCAAGCAGAGGAAGAAGGCTTCACTGAAATTGCAAGAAAATTCAGATTGGTAGCAGAGGTTGAAAAATCTCATGAAGAACGCTACAGAAAGCTTCTTTCAAATGTTGAAATGCAGGCAGTTTTTGAAAAAGCAGAGGAAACAATGTGGGAGTGCCGCAACTGCGGTCATCTCGTTATGGGTAAAAAGGCTCCTCAGGTTTGCCCTGTTTGCGCTCATCCTCAGGCATATTTTGAAGTTAGAAAAGAAAATTATTGAGTTTGATTTTGGGGGACTGTTGCAAAGCAACAGTCCTTTTTTGTGTTTTTTCACAATTTATTTGAGTTGTATTTGGTAGTTATTTCGTTGACTTTATAATGCAGTATTTGGTAAAATGAATATGTATAAATATATTTATTTGATAAATGAGGTGTTTGTTATGGGTATCAATGAATTTGCTGCAAAAGCAGTTAAATTTGTCGGAAAATCAAATGCAAAAAAAATGAAAAGAAAAGGGATAACTGCGAAACCGCTTGCTGAAAGCAAGCCTGTTGTTATTAAGGGTAACAGCTATGCTTGCGGCTATGCCGTAAAGGAAGTTATGCCTAAGGATATTAACGCAAAAAAATATTGGATAGCAGGCCACGGTATGGGTAATGTTATTGAGCGCGTTCATGACCCTATAACAGTGAGTGCAATGTGGATAGGTGCTGATGATAACGGCGGCTATATTCATATTAGCGCAGATATAATCGGTCTTACAAATTTTGAGCTTAATCTTGTCAGAGCTTCCTTGGCGCAATTCTGCGAAGAAAGTAAGTGTGCAGGTGTGTTTGTTTCCTGTACTCATAATCATGCAGGGTTTGACACAGTTGGTTATTGGGGTCAGCTCTACAAGCTTCAATCCGGTAAAGACCCTGAATATATGGAGCTTCTTCTCAAATCATTGGAGGAAGTGGCTGTTGAAGCTTATAAAAACAGAAAAACAGGTAAGCTTTATATAGGCACAGTTCCGGTTCCTGAGGCTCAATTCTGTAAACGCGAACCTAACGCAATGCACGATGTTCTTACAAGAACTCGTTTTGTTCCTGATGATAACACAACAGAGACATGGTTTCTTAATTACGAGGCTCATCCTAATACATTGGGCGGAGGTAATCGCGAATGTAGCGCAGATTATCCCTATTGGCTCAGAAAAACAATAAATGATGAAAAGAAGGTTAATGTTCTTTTTGGCGTTGGTGCAATTGGCGCGGTTGACCCCGGTGATTTCTGCGAAGATAAGCCGGAAAGAACTCGCATTCAGGGCGAAACTTTAGGTAAAGCAGCTCTCGGCATTGATAATGACAAAGAAATGCCTGTTGAGATTACAGTACTTCAACATAAATATTATGCACCAGTTGATAATGGTCTTCTTGCTCTTATGGCAATTATTAAAGCGTGCTCAGCTCAAAAATACGCCTGCGATAAAGGTGATTTGGGTCTTGCTCTTTTAACAGAAATGGTTTACATAAAATTAGGAACTCAACAAATTCTTATGCTTCCTGGTGAGCCTTTCCCTGAGGTTATTTATGGCGGTTCTGTTGAAGCTGAGCTTTCTGCAACAGGTAAGGGAATTGAAATTAACCCAACGCCCATTATTGATATCGTAGGTGACAAGGATTTACTTGTTTACTGTGTAACAAATGATATGACGGGTTACTGCGTAGCACCAAATGATTATGTGCTTCATAAAACTCAACCCTATATTGAGCAGGGAACAGATGTTAAGGGTAGAAGGCATTACCACGAAACAAATTCACTCGGTTATCTTACAAATGAAACCATTGCCGAGAATGTTGCCGAAATTATGAAAAAACTATAAAAGAAAGGGAAGGGAGAGTTATCTCCCTTTTCGGTGCTTTAAAATGGATAAAGAAAAAAGAATTGATTTAACCGACAAGGCCATTAAAGGCGTTGTGCAGGCTCTCGCAAACACGCTGAAAGATGGTAGCGATTTCATAAAATCTGAGTCTTATGTAACTGAAAATTTTTATGAGGGAACAGAGGAGTTTCTGAAAAAACCAACAAAAAAAGCAAAGTGGAGCCTGGGCTATGCAAATATAAATCTCACTCCTGTTGATTATGCAAAGCGCAATTATTATATGGGTGGTTATATCTCTCCTGACAACAAATTTAAAAACCTTATTGAAGAGGTTATTGACGATATGCAGGGCAGAGCAATTGCTCTTGATGACGGCTCCGGCAGAGGTATTTCTGTTTTTTGTACAATCGACTGTATTGGTACAACCAACGCCGATATAAGAGTTATCAGAAGAAAGTTTAAAGAAACGTTTGAAAAACTTTTCCCTGAAAAGAAAATAGCTTCGGTTAATGTTTTTTCAACCCATACTCATAGCTGCGTTGATACTGAAGGCATCTGGACTGATTTCCCGGGAAAACTTATACGCAATTTCCGCAAAAACCGTAAGGGTAAAGGAGTCTTAGAGCGCGGCGCAGATGAGCAATATATGCGTTTTCTCTGCGAGGGCGTAAGCAATACACTCATTAAAGCTGTTCAGGATATGTGTGAGGGTGAAATGACCCTTGCTCAAAAGGATATAACAGAAGATTATTTTTCAAACAGAAATCGCCCCTCCGCTCCCAGCATTGTAACAGATATTACAAGGCTGACCTTTACCCCTGATGATAAGAAAAAAACTCCTACAATTATAGTGAATCTTCCTGCTCATCCCGATTGCGCAGGTCTTCCTGTAAGAGATGAAGAGGGCTCTGGCAGGCGCCTTAGTGGTGATTACATTCATTATATGGGTAAAATTATAAATGAAGCCGGCTTCAATTTTATGTTCTTTAATGGTGCAATATGTGCTATTTATATGGAGCGCGAAAAATCAAACGATGGTATGCATTTTGATCATCGTTATGAGCAATCAATGCGCTTCGGCAGAGAGGTTGGCAGAATCACGCTTGCTCTGACCAAAACTCTTGCAGAAATAAAAAAAGACAAGCTTCTTTATAATGAAGAGGAAATTCTTAAAGATATGGCCTGCTCTGCCTCCTTTGGCGGTAAATACACTCTTTGGTGTGAGGATTGGGAGCCAGTTAAAGAAAAAAAGGTTAAGCCTGTTTTAAATATAAGGCTTAAAGAGGTTAAAATACCTATTAAGAACCCTGTAATGGCTCTTGCAGGGAAATTAAAGCTTGCAAACTTTAAAGTGCTCACAGAGGGTAAAAATAAGTATGCAGTTTATTCTGAAATAGGGTATATGGAATTAGGCAATGAATTAAAGGTGGCAATGGTGCCCGGTGAGTTTTGTTGCGACCTTCTTACAGGCGGTGCATCTCTTTTTGCAAGCGGTGCAGTTACTCATAAGGATTTTGGTTATCCCAGCGTTCGCGATATTTTTGGCGAGGATACAATTGCTTTCGGACTTGCTAATGATGCAATCGGATACATTGTTCCCGATAACGATTATACAATGGGTGACCCCGCCAACCATTATCATGAGCTTGTATCCTTGGGTGATGAAACAGGCTCCTCGGTTATGAAGGGCTTTGTTAAACTGGCTAAGGAGCTGGATTAAATTTTAGGAGGTTTTCTTATGGCTTATTATCTTGGCATTGATGGTGGCGGTACAAAAACAATTGCAGCAATTGCCGATGAAACAGGTAAAGTTATTTTTAAAGCCGAAGGTAAAACAATCAATTTTTATTCCGTTGGAATGAAAACAGCCAAAGAAAATCTCACCAAGCTTTTACGGGATATATATTCTGAATTAGGCGAAGTCGTATTTGAAGGCGCTTTTATTGGTTGCTCTGCCTTAGATGACGAAGCAGATGAAAAAACTCTTCAGGCGCTTTGTGGCGGCGTTATAAAAGCTAAAAAAATAAAAATGAATAGTGATGTTTATGTAGCCTTAGCTGCTTCGGGCGAGGAGGCGTGCCGTGCAGTAGCTGTTTGTGGCACGGGTTCAATGGCAATAGGTTGCGATGGCGAAAAAATAGTAGTCAAAGGTGGTTGGGGGCATATAATCGGTGATGAAGGTTCTGCATATTCAATAGCTGTTAACGGCTTGAAGGCTTGTGCAATTCTTTTTGATGAAAATAAAAAATCACCGCTTATAGATTGCGCCTGCTCCTTTTTCGGTGTGGTAAATTTCAGGAAAACAATTGATAAAATATATTCGCATGAAATAACCAAGGATATTATTTCTGAGTTTGCAGTTAAGGTTGGTGAATGTGCTGTAACGGATGTTATTGCAAAAACAATCATATTAAATGAGGCTCATAATTTCTCAAGAACGGTTCTATCTCTTCTTGATGAATTAGGGTGTTGCTTAAAGCTATCGCTATATGGGGGAGTTTTTAAGAATAACGCTCTTTTTAAAGAGTGTTTTACCAATGATATAAAAGAGGTTTACCCTTCTGTTTCTATTGAGATTTTGGCATTGCCTGCAGAAGAGGGTGCTTTAAAGGTGGCTCGTAGTTTATAATGAATAAATTCATAGAATATATTGATTCCGTTCAGGTTCTGATTGAAAAAATAAAAACTGAGGGAAGCGAGCAGGCGGAGAAATCTGCCATTGCCTTAAGCAATGCCTTAACAGAGGAGAAAAAAGTTTTTCTTTTCGGAACAGGGCATTCTCATATGCTTGCTGAGGAGCTTTTTTACAGAGCAGGCGGGTTAGTTAGAATTCAACCGATTTTAGAGCCTGCTTTGATGCTTCATGAATCTGCCTCGGGAAGTACTATTGCCGAGCGAGAAGAGGGTTTTGCAGAAAATCTTTTTATCAAATATGGCGTAAAAAAAGGTGACTTGATATTTATTATTTCAAACTCCGGAAGAAACGGAGTGATTGTTGATATGGCGCTCCTTTGCAAAGAAAGGGGCGTTACAGTTATTGCTTTAACTAATTTAGAGCATACATATTCAGGTAAATCACGCCACAAAAGCGGTAAACGGCTATGTGAAATAGCTGATATCACTCTTAATAATTTTGGTTGCGTTGGTGATGCGTGTTTAGCTGTTGAGGGTATTGAAGGTAAAATTTGCCCCACTTCAACCGTAAGCGGAGCGTTAATTTTAAATGGAGTTGTTGCAAGAGCGGTTGAAATATGCGTTGAAAAAGGCTTTTGTCCCGAGCATTTTGCAAGCTCCAATATAGATGGCGGCGATGAAATAAACGATAAATTAGTTGAAAAATACAAAGAGGAGATAAAACATTTATGATTTACCCCGTGCCTCAAAAAAACAACCTGAATGGTGAGAAAATAGAAATTGAATCGGTTATTCTTTCAGGAGAATGCTTAAATATTGCGAATAAAGTTTTCAGTTCTTACGGCATCGGAACTGACGGAGGCTTTAATATTGAAATTAAAGTTTCTGACAGCAAAAAAACAACATATATAGCCGAGCTTTCAAAGCTCAGTAATGAAAAATATTTTATAACTGTTTCAAACGGTAAGGCTATTATTGAAGCGGCGTCAGAAAGGGGCGTTTTCAGGGGAGCTCATACTCTTTGTAAGCTTATCGAAAAGGGTGAGCTTAAAACAGGGGAGCTTATTGATTATCCGCTTTTTGAAATTCGTGGTTATATTGAAGGCTTTTATGGAAAAACCTGGAGCAATGAAAAGCGCCTTTCCGTTATGCGCCTGATGGCAAAATTCGGAATGAACACTTTCTACTACGCCCCTAAGGATGATATTTACCACAGAGAAAAATGGCGTGAATTATATCCCGAAAATGAGCTTGATGCTTTAAAAAAGCTTTACGATTATGCAACGGAAAACCAGATTGATTTTGCTTGGTGCATAGGCCCGGGGCTTACATATAGATATACCTCTGAAGAGGATTTTAATTTACTTATTGAGAAAATAAAAAGCATTTACAATATTGGGGTAAGATCCTTTGGTCTTCTTCTTGATGATATTCCTTGGGAGTTTCAGTATGAGGAGGATAAAGCCGAATTTGACGGCATAGTTGATGCTCATATTTATCTGATAACCAAAGCTTATAATGCTCTTAAGGCGCTTGATGAAAATATCAAGCTTACAGTTTGTCCTACTCAATATAGCGGTGATGAAAAAGGTTACTATATTTCAAAATTCGGTCAGGGTATTCCAAGAGACGTTAAAATGTTTTGGACAGGTGAAGAGATTTGTTCGAGGGTTTTAACAGTCAGAGAATCAGACGAGCTTTTTCGTTCAACTAACCATAAGCCACTCTTCTGGGATAATTTTCCTGTTAACGATTGCGAAATGTTTCAGGAAATGCACCTTGGCGCACTTATCGGCAGAGACAAGGAGCTATATAAAGCTTGTGAGGGGCTTATTTCAAACGTTATGGAGTATGCTGAATGCTCAAAAATTCCTCTTATGACTATAGCGGATTACCTTTGGAATCCTGTTTTATATAATTCTGAAGAATCTCTCAAAAATGCACATAAAGAGCTTCTGGGCGAAAACGCAGGGTTGTTTGGTTATTTTTCTGACCACCTGGGCGTTTCATGCCTTTCAAAATATAGCTCTGCTTTAATGAGCAATACTCTTGCTCGTATCAATTTCCTTAATGCTAATGGTGACCGTGAGGGCGCTCTAAGGGAATTTAAGGAATATAACAGTAAAATGAGAGAATGCCTTACTATGCTTCAGGACACAAGCGTTGAACTTTTTAAGGAAATGGCAAAATGGGTTAAGAAATTTTCAATGTGTTGTGATTTGCTTGATGCGATTTATAATACCTGGGAAAACCCTATAGAGGAAAATTTCTTAATGCTTAAAGATTTAACAGAAAAATATAATGCAGATGGCACAATTTTAACGGGCTTCTGCCTGAGAGAAGCAGCGGAAAAGACCTTAAATTTGTATTGATTTGGAGAATACTATGTATATAAACGAAAAAACTTTTACAACTCATCCCGAAAAAACCGCTACGGAAAAGGAAATGCAAAGCTACCTTTTCCTTGAAGAAATCGGAGTGGAATATATAAGAGCCGAGCATGACGAAGCGGCAACAATTGAGCTTTGTGAGGGTGTTGAGAAGATAATTGATGCAAAAATCTGCAAAAATCTTCTTTTGTGCAACCGTCAGCAAACAAAATTTTATATGCTTCTTATTCCCGGTGATATGCCATTTAAAACAAAATATCTTTCTGCTCAGATAAACTCATCCCGCCTTTCCTTTGCAAGCGGTGAGCAGATGGA
>JAZUOA010000156.1:0-5032 GCA_045604445.1 Acutalibacteraceae bacterium | reverse complement strand
GGCGGACGTGTTGAAAGATTCAATAGAAAATATAACCTCTCAAAGTAAGTTGTATGTGCTTTAATGCCGGTGAGTTATCACCGGCTTTTTGCATTATCGGGCGATTTTTAAAGGTGGTGTAGTGTTGAGCGATTCTTATAAAACCCTTGCTTGTGAAAATCAGGATGAATATATTGTTAAGCATTCCCGTTTTATAGGATATGCTGCACCTGTTAAAACCGAGCAGGAGGCCTTGGATTTTATTTCCCGAATTTCTAAAAAGCATTGGGATGCCAAACACAATGTTTATGCCTATATAATAAAAGATAGCGGTGTTAAACGTTATTCTGACGATGGAGAGCCTCAGGGAACAGCGGGAATGCCTGTTTTGAATGTTTTAGAGCAGCAGGGTTTAACTGATTGCGTTATAGTTGTAACAAGATATTTCGGGGGAATACTTTTAGGCGGTGGCGGCCTCGTGAGAGCGTATTCCCATACCGCTAAAATCGGTATTGATGCTGCAGGAGTAATAACACTTTCAAAATGGCTTGTTTTAAATATTGAATGTGACTATTCATTTTACGGAAAAATAGAAACCTTTGTGCGCGATTTTGGTGGCGTTATTGAGGAGAGCAATTTCGGTGAAAATGTTTCTCTCAACTTTCGAATTGAAAAGGGTAATGAGGCGGATTTTGATAAAAAACTTCAGGATCTTACCAACGGAAAAATAGGATTTCGGGTTGTTGGCGAGGTTATTGCAGGGAAAAAATAAAAAAATCGTCAAAAAAAGAGGAGTTTTTTATTTTTTGCAGTATTATCTATTGAATAGTAATTTTAAAGGGGGAGCATTTTGAATAACGATATCAGAATAAGAACGCTTGAGCGTGAAAAACATACTCTTTCTCAATATGCTGCTCTTTGCGAAAATACGAAGGGTCGTGCGCGTTTTGAAGAGGAGTGTACTGTCAGAACAGCTTTTCAGCGCGACCGTGACAGAATTCTTCATTCTTCGGCTTTCAGGCGCTTAAAAGATAAAACTCAGGTTTTTTTAGCCCCCGATAACGTTCATTACAGAACCCGACTTACCCACACGCTTGAGGTTTCTCAAATTGCAAGAACAATTGCTCGTTCCCTCTCTTTAAATGAGGATTTAACCGAAGCTATAGCTTTGGGTCATGATTTGGGGCATACCCCCTTTGGCCATGCCGGCGAAAGAGCGCTTAATATGGTATATGAAAAGGGTTTTACCCATTTTGAGCAGAGCTTGCGAGTTGTTGAAAAATTAGAGCATAACGGTGAGGGGCTTAACCTTACCTATGAGGTGCGCGATGGTATTCTTTGCCACACCAGAGGCAAGGAGGCGGATACTCTCGAGGGTAGAATTGTAAAATTAAGCGATAAAATTGCCTATATTAACCACGATATTGATGATGCCTGCCGAGGCGGTGTTTTAGGGGAAGATGATATCCCGCTTGAAATTCGATTAACATTAGGCTTTTCAAAGTCCGAGAGAATTAATACAATGGTTATGTCGGCTATTGAAAATACAAAGAGCGAACTGAAAATGGCAGATAATGTCCAGGAGGCATTTGATAAACTTCACGCATTTATGTTTCAAAATGTTTATACAAACCCTGTGTGCAAAAGCGAAGAGGGTAAGGCGGAAAATATGATTAAAGAGCTTTTCAGGTATTTTTCTGCATTTCCTCATAAAATGCCCGAGTTTTATTACGAAATTGCAAAAAAAGAGGGTGCCGAAAGAGCCGCTTGCGACTATATTTCGGGTATGTCAGATAGCTACTCTTTAAAGGTTTTTAATGATTTATTTGTTCCTAAAACCTGGAATTACTAATATATTTTATTTGATGGATATAAATGCTTGAGGAGGTGATGCACGGTGGCTCGTTTGCCTGATGATTTTATTCAACAAATAAGAGACCATAATGATGTTGAAAGCGTAATTGGCAGTTATGTTGATTTAAGGCGCAGGGGTAAAACCTTGACCGGTCTTTGCCCGTTTCATAATGAAAAAACGCCGTCATTTACCGTGTATCCCGAAACGAGCTCATATTATTGCTTTGGTTGCGGAGCCGGTGGTGATGTAATCGGCTTTGTAAGAAATATAGAAAATCTTGATTATATAGAGGCAATTAAATTGCTTGCGGATAGATCAGGCTTGAAAATGCCTGATGCTGAATATGATGATTCCGGTGCAAGGCTTCGTCGCAGAATTTTTGAAGCAAATAGAGCAGCGGCAAGATTTTACCACGAAACTCTTTTCACTGAACAAGGCAAGCAGCAGTTGGAGTATTTAAATAAAAGGCGGATTTCGCCTGCTATGATAAAGCATTTTGGTCTGGGTGCAGCGCCCGATGGTTGGCACGCTTTAGAGGACCATTTAAAATCTTTAGGTTTTCGCAGAGATGAGCTTGTTGCAGCCAATCTTTTGCGAGTAACCGATAAAAACGGTAAAAAATATTACTACGATGCATTCAGAGCAAAGGTTATTTACCCGGTAATAGATTTAAGGGGTAATGTTGTTGCTTTTGGAGGGCGCGTTTTGGATAACAGCAAGCCTAAGTATATCAATACTTCGGATACCCTGGTTTATAAAAAAAGTAAAGAGCTTTTTGCTCTTAATTTTGCTAAAAACGGTAATGACAGAAAGCTCATTTTATGTGAGGGCTATATGGATGTTATCGCTCTTCATCAAGCGGGGTATACTAATGCCGTTGCAGGTTTAGGAACGGCTTTAACACCCGAGCAGGTAAGCCTTATATCTCGCTATGCGGATGAAGTTGCCCTTTGTTACGATTCTGACGAAGCAGGCCAAAAGGCGGTCAGGGCGGCAATGGCATTGTTTTCAAAAACGGGAGTAAAAATTAAAGTTATTCGCCTTGAGGGCGGTAAAGACCCTGATGAAATAATAAGAACTCAAGGAAAAGAAAGTTTTGCTAAGCTTTTGAATAAGGCTGATAATGATACTGAATATAAGCTTTCTAAACTCAGAGAAAAATTTTTGGTTGAAACCGATGACGGTAAGCTGAACTTTTTGAGGGAGGCCTCTAAGCTGCTTGCATATTCGGATTCTATAGAGCGAGATGTTTATGCAATGCGCCTTGCAGACGAATTGGGTGTGAGTAAGGATGCAATAATGCAGCAAATTTCTCAAAATGTGCGAAAAGAGAACTACCGTAAAAGTAAAGGTGAATTTCAAACTGCAAGGAAGCAAATGCAGGCTCTTGATGTTGCGGCAGATCCTCAACGCGCGAAAAATAAAAGGGCTGCAAAGGCAGAGGATATTATTTTAATAACTCTTTTAAATAATGCGGCTTTTTATTTAAAGCTTAAAAACAGGCTTACCGATGATATTTTTGTAACTCCTGTTAATAAGCGTATTTTTCAGGTAATAAGTGCGCGGCTTGAAAGGAATGAGAGTGCAGATATTTCTCAGCTTTCCCAGTATTTAACATCGGAAGAAATAAGTGCAGTTGCAAGGTTACTTGCAAATCAGGCGATGGTTTCAAATACTGTGAACGAATGTGAAGATTGTATTCAGGTTCTTGAAGAAGAAAAGAAAAAACGAGAAGCACCATCACCCGAGCAAATGAGCGATGAAAGTTTCTTGGCGTTTTTTAATTCTTTGAATAAAGAGAGCGATGTGCAATAAGTGTGAAAAAGAAAGGTGACGAAAATGGAAAATTGGGAAAAAAATCCCGTCATAAAAAGCTTAATTGATAAAGGTAAGGTCAGCGGTAAGCTTGCTATTCACGATATCGATAACGCAGTTCTCGATATGGAGGATTTTGATATTGATAACCTTGAAAAGCTTTACAAAATCCTTGAAGAACAGAATATTGAAATCGTTGATGAGGTTAACACAGATGTTCTTGATTCTCTTACAGATATTGAAACATCTAAGGGAGATGATGAGGACAATTCAGCCGACTCAAAGGCGATGACAATTGATGATCCTGTTAAAGTTTACCTTAAGGAAATAGGTAGGGTGCCTCTTCTTACATCTGAGGAAGAGATCGAACTTGCAATTCGCATTTCTGAAAATGATTCAGAAGCTAAAAAACGCCTTTCTGAAGCAAACCTGCGACTCGTTGTAAGCATTGCAAAAAGGTATGTTGGTAGGGGGATGCAGTTTCTTGACCTTATTCAGGAGGGTAACCTTGGTCTTATTAAAGCTGTAGATAAATTTGATTATACTAAAGGCTTTAAGTTTTCCACTTATGCTACTTGGTGGATAAGGCAGGCAATCACCCGCGCTATTGCAGACCAGGCGAGAACAATCCGCATACCTGTTCATATGGTAGAAACAATCAACAAGGTTAAAAAGACTAACAGCCAGCTTCTCCATGAAAATGGAAGAGACCCCACTGCTGAAGAAATTGCTGAAAAGCTTGATATGCCTGTTGATAAAGTCAGGGAGATTCTTCGTGTAGCTCAGGAACCGGTTTCTCTTGAAACTCCTATCGGTGAAGAAGAAGATAGCCATCTTGGTGACTTTATTCCCGATGATGATGCTCAGGCTCCGGTTGATGCTGCTTCAATGGCGCTTATGCGCGAGCAGTTAGCAGAGGTGCTCAAAACTCTTACCCCTCGCGAAGCAAGGGTTTTAAGCCTTCGTTACGGTCTTGAGGATGGTAACCCGAAAACTCTTGAAGAGGTTGGTAAGGAGTTTCAGGTTACAAGAGAGCGTATTCGCCAGATTGAAGCGAAAGCGCTTCGCAAGCTTCGTCATCCTTCGCGTTCAAAAAAACTTCGTGACTTTTTAGATTGATTATGTTATAATGTAACCGACATATATTGAGGTAAGGAGAATTATTATGAAATTATTAAAAAAACTTATCGCTATTTCACTTATTGTTTCACTTGTTTGTGCATTGTTTTTACCTGTAGGTGCTTTTGCAGGTCAGGTATCTTATGAAATAACAAGCCCTTACGAAACAGTTGATTGGGATGCGTGGAATCAATACCAAGCTATGCTCCACGCTCATACACTTTACAGTGATGGA
This sequence comes from Acutalibacteraceae bacterium, assembly GCA_045604445.1. Classification (GTDB taxonomy): domain Bacteria; phylum Bacillota; class Clostridia; order Oscillospirales; family Acutalibacteraceae; genus DTU089. Next base: position 29 of record JAZUOA010000156.1, on the reverse strand, counting down.
ACAATGGATGTTAAGGATGTTGTTGAAGA
>JAZUOA010000155.1:0-5448 GCA_045604445.1 Acutalibacteraceae bacterium | reverse complement strand
TTGCCCGAATTTAGGCTTGTCCTTAACGTCGTAAATAAGTTTCATAAACTTACCCCCAAAATAAAATTTATTAAAGCCAATAAGGCTAAAATACTATTTTTTAAAAAGCTTTACGCAGGTTTCATTATCGGTTTCATTAAGTAAAACAGATATCATTTCTGCTGTTGCTGTCGGAACGTTTTTTCCTACAAAGTCAGCTCGGAAAGGGAGTTCTCTATGACCTCTGTCAACTAAAATGGCCAATTGAATGCTTGAAGGTCTGCCTGCGCTAAATATGCCTTCGATAGCAGCTCTTACAGTTCTACCAGTGAATAAAACATCATCAACAAGGATAACGTCTTTACCGTTAACATCAAATGGTAAAGAAGGTGTTATTACAGATGGAAGCTCGCTTGTTTCGGTTAAATCATCGCGATAATGTTGAATGTCAAGCTCGCCAACAGGTGGTAAGACTCCTTCGATTTTTTCAATATTATAAGCAATGCGCTTTGCTAATGGAACCCCGCGCTTTTTTATACCGATAAAAATTAAATTGCTTGTACCTTTATTTTTTTCTATTATTTCATGAGCAATTCTGATCAAAGCTCTGTTAACAGAAGCTTCATCCATTATTTCCGCTTTAAATTCCATAAAAACCTCAAAAAAAACACCTTGCCGCAAGGCGCGACAAGGCATAATTTTAATTAAAACCTTATAGACCTCTCGGATCAACTTAAAAGTTTATGTTAAGTTAATTTTAATACGAAAAAGGTCGTTTGTAAAGTGTCGAAAACAGAAAAATGTCGAATACAAATTTGGTAATTATAACATATATACCCCTGATTCTAATTCAACAAGTTCTCTATCATTAGTTTTAATAAATCTGAACACAGGTTCTTCAAAGGTTTTATAATCTGCAACTGAAAAATCCTTTAGATTCACTGTTCTTATTTTGCAGGATTGGTAGTTACAAATATAAAGCTTATCGTCGTAAACCGAAAGAGAAACCGGATTCAAAAAAGCAGTTGAGGAATCGCCGCCGATTCTTAGTACAATTTTTTCGGTAGTGGGTGAGTAACGTACTATACAGTTGTTTTCTGGTACAACGCACCAAATATATTTACCCTCAGCTGCAACTCCGTTAACAGGGCAGTTTTTATATGATAAATCGCCTGTCCAATAAAGTTTACCTTTATCATCAAATAAACCTATTTCACCGCTTGCATATACAACAGCAACATGTTTGTTTGGTAAAACGGCAGCATCACAATATATAAAATCGCTTAGCTGTTTTTCAATTTCCTCGTAATTCTCACCAAATTTGTTGAGCATATAAACGCTTCTGGTGCTTGCGGTGGGTCTTTCAAGTTTAACGTCATATGTGAAAAATGAAATTTTAGTATTACCGCTTTTTAAAATATCTTTCCTTGCAACGATAATACCTTTTGAAAAAGGTACAATATCTGCAATATCAATATCCATCAGTTTTTTCATTTTAGTTCACCTTCGGATTGGATACTGTTTATCTGGTAGCAAAGAGTCATAAGCGAATCACCTAAATGAACATTTTCAACTGCGATTCCATTGTAACGGTGGTTAAGGTCATATTGAGTAAAATTCCAAAAACCTTTAATTCCCAGGGAAACAAGCTTATCTGCATTTTCAGCTGCATACTCTGCCGGGATGCAAAGAATAGCAACAACCGGCTTTTCTCTTTCGCAGAATTCTTTAAGTAAATCAGAGCTTAAAACGGTTTTTCCGCCAACAATAGAACCTATAACGTTTTCATTGTTATCAAAGATACCTACCAAATCAAAACCGCGGTTTTCAAAATGCAGATGGGTTGCTATTGCGTGCCCCAGATTGCCTGCACCGATCATAATTGCTTTTGAACGTTGATTTATACCCAGAATATTACCAATTTCATTGTATAATTGTTCAATATTGTAACCATAGCCTTGTTGACCGAAACCGCCAAAGCAGTTAAGATCCTGCCTTATCTGAGAAGCTGTAAGTCCCATTCTTTGAGAAAGTTCTTTAGATGAGATTCTTACAACACCCATATTCTTAAGTTCTTCCAGATATCTGTGATAACGAGGGAGACGTTTTATAACAGGTACCGAAACCTGAGAATAATCTTTCATTTTAATCGCCTTTTCAATTAAAGTGTTTTTAATGTTTCCATAACGTATTTACCGAACTCTTCGCAGGTGCAACCTGTATCGCGCCCTGTGATAACCATTTTCTTTTCGGTAATCATACAAATATCAAGAGCCTTTTCAAGCTTATCAGCCTCTTCTTGCTTTCCGATATGTGAAAGAAGAAGAACTGCGGCTCTGAGCATTGAGCAAGGATCTGCATATTGTCCTCTACCTTCTTTAACCATACGAGGAGCAGAGCCGTGGATTGCCTCAAACATAGCATATTGTTTACCGATATTCGCGCTACCGGCTGTTCCAACGCCACCTTGGAATTCTGCGGCTTCATCTGTGATGATGTCGCCGTAAAGGTTGGGGAGAACGAATACCTTGAAATCAGTTCTGCGCTTTTTATCAATAAGCTTTGCTGTTGTGATATCGATATACCATTCATCAGTTGTAATTTCCGGATAATCTTTAGCGATATTTTTGCAAAGGTTAAGGAATTTACCGTCGGTAGTTTTAATGATGTTTGCTTTAGTTATAATAGAAACGCGATCTTTTTTGTTGTTTTTTGCATATTCGTAGGCAAGCTTAGCAATTCTTTCAGTTCCTTCTGTTGTTGTAACAACAAAGTCGAAAGCTAATTCTCCATCCACATCAACGCCTTTGGAGCCAACTGCATAGGCACCCTCTGTGTTTTCACGGAAGAAGGTCCAGTCAATATTTTCTTCAGGTATTTTAACAGGGCGAACGTTTGCAAAAAGGTCGAGTGCTTTTCTCATTGCAACGTTTGCACTTTCTATATTAGGAAGGCCGTCACCTTGTTGGGGCGTTGTTGTTGGACCTTTAAGAATAACATCGCAGGCTTTAAGCTCTTCCATAACATCATCAGGAATTGCTTTCATAACCTTTGCTCTGTTTTCTATTGTTAAACCGTCAATATTTTTAAAAATTATCTTTCCGCTTTCAACATCTTCTTTAAGAATGAATTTAAGAACATTGGCTGCTTCATTTGTTATGATAGGACCAATACCATCACCACCGCAAACGCCGATAACAATTTTATCAAGAGCTTTGAAATCTTTAAAATCTTTCGTTGATTTGATTTTTTGGTTTCTTGCGTCTTGTTCTATAAGAAGCTCTTTAAATTTGCTGAGAGCCTTTTCGATTTGCATTTCATTCATTATTTATTTTCCTCCTTGGTATAATCGAGTAAACCGCCTGCGGTAAGTATATCAATCTGTCTTTCAGAAACTTCGCAAACAAGCTTGTATTCTTCATTTTTGGTTTTGTTAATAAGTGTTATTTCTTTACCGGATTTAAGTTCTGCTTTAATGTTGGGTAATTCAAGATTATCGCCAACGTTAATTTTTTCATAATCATCAGGATTAACAAAGTTTAAGGGGAGGATGCTTGCGTTTACGAGATTTGCCTTATGAATTCTTGCAAAAGATTTCGTAATAACAGCCTTTACACCTAAATAAAGCGGAACAAGAGCAGCGTGTTCTCTGGAAGAACCCTGTCCGTAGTTGTTACCACCAATGATTATTCCTGAACCGGCTTCTTTACAATGTTCTGCAAAATTCTCATCGCATTGGCGGAAACAGAATTGTGATAGATATGGAATATTGGAACGGTATGGAAGAATTTTTGCGCCTGCAGGCATAATATGGTCAGTTGTAATGTTGTCTTCAACCTTAAGAACTGCTTTTGATGAAATTGAATCTGCAAGAGGGACAGTTTTGGGGAAGGGCTTAATATTAGGTCCGTAATATACTTCAACTGCAGCTGCTTCTTTTGCAGTTTCTGCAGGCATTTCAATCATATTATCATTGATAATAAATGATTTTGGAAGTGTAACGGATATATCATCATTACATGTTGTCGGGTCAGTGAAAAAGCCTGTAAGGGCAGAAACCGCGGCAGTTTCAGGGCTTACAAGATAGACCTTACCGTCTGCTGTACCGCTTCTGCCTTCAAAGTTGCGGTTGAAAGTTCTTAAGGAAACACCTGATGAACAGGGGGATTGACCCATTCCGATACAAGGGCCACAAGCACTTTCGAGTATTCTTGCACCTGCATCAATCATATCTGCAAGAGCACCGTTAAGAGCGAGCATATTAAGAACCTGCTTTGAACCGGGTGCTATACCAAGAGAAACTGCCGGATGAACTTTTTTACCTTTAAGAATTTTTGCTACTCTCATCAAATCAAGGTAAGAAGAGTTTGTACAAGAGCCGATAAGTACCTGATCAACCTTAATGTTACCGATTTCTTCAACGGATTTTACGTTATCGGGCATATGAGGCATAGCGGCAAGCGGTTTAAGGGTGTTAAGATCAATATCAATAACTCTTGAATATTCTGCATCCTCATCAGGAAGGAGTTCAACCCAATCTTCGCCTCTGTTTTGTGCCTTCATAAATTCATAAGTAATTTCATCAGAAGGGAATATGGAGGTTGTAGCACCTAATTCAGCGCCCATATTTGTGATGGTTGCTCTTTCCGGAACTGTAAGGGTTTTGATACCCTCTCCGCCATATTCGATAACCTTACCAACACCGCCTTTAACAGAGAGAATTCTGAGAACCTCAAGAATAATATCTTTAGCTGCAACAAATGGTGAGAGTTTACCTGTTAAGTTTACTTTTATTACCTGCGGAACGGTTATGTAGTAAGCACCGCCGCCCATTGCAACAGCAACATCAAGACCACCTGCGCCCATTGCAAGCATACCTATACCGCCACCTGTGGGTGTGTGGCTATCTGAACCTATAAGAGTTTTTCCCGGAATACCAAAGCGTTCAAGATGAACCTGATGGCAAATACCGTTACCGGGGCGTGAATAACGAACACCTCTTTTTTTGCAAACGCTTTGTATGAATTTGTGGTCATCTGCGTTTTCAAAGCCGGTTTGAAGCGTGTTGTGGTCGATATAAGCAACAGATAACTCTGTTTTAACTCTATCGATATCCATTGCTTCTAATTCAAGGTAAGCCATTGTGCCGGTAGCATCCTGGGTAAGAGTTTGGTCAATTCTTATGCCAACCTCATTACCGGGAGCATATTCACCGTCAACAAGGTGACTCTTGATAATTTTTTCGCATAAAGTGAGTCCCATAGTAATTCCTCCAAAAAGACTTGTTCAAATTTTTAACAAAGATATTCTATTATTTTTTGTTAGTTTTGTCAATGTGTATATTAAAATATAAAAATAAATATATTGCGACAAATATTGAACTTTTTTGTTGATTGTGCTATTATATATAGGTTAAAAGGCTATTATCGGGCAATACTTTTATTGGTGATAGTTTTGTATAACGATTTA
>JAZUOA010000154.1:0-5449 GCA_045604445.1 Acutalibacteraceae bacterium | reverse complement strand
AGACCGCTTGGCCTCCGACTTGCAGTTACATTGGGTATTTACGATTTAATTAATGACCCGCTTTCTGCAGTTATCATTGATAAAATGCGAACTCGTTGGGGAAAGTTTAAGCCCTTTCAGTATTTAGCGCTTATTCCCAGTATTTTAGTGGGCCTTGTAACCTGTGTTATGCCGCTTATTGCGGATGCTCAGGGTATGAATGCAGCTCAAAGACTTATTTTCTATATGATACTTTCATATATCAGTGAAACAGTTGGTGCGTTTTTTGGGGGTGGTGGTTATATTGATAATGTTTTCACCCCTAACCCCAATGAGAGAACTGCATTGTTAGTGTCGTCACGTTTTGCGAGTGATTTGTTCAGGCGGTTCCCCGAGCAGTTGGCAGGAATTCTGTTTGACCTTGTAGCAAACGGAAAAATACATATAAATCTTACCAAGGTTTTCGCAGGAATGAAATCATTCTGGTGGGTTATTGCAACAGTTCCTGCTGTAATGTGGGTATTTGTAAGTAAAGAAAGAGTTCCTCAATCTGAAAAACCGCCGCAGGTTGTAAAGGGTATGTTTTCTGTTTTCAAAAATAAACCCTTGCTAATTTATACATTGTCAGGCTTTGTTGACGGTATCAATGTGGGAACTTCACAATCCCTTTATTATGATACTGTTCTGAAATTTAATATGATGTCTACCATAGCGGGTATCCCCGGTATGCCTATTTCATACGCCAGCTACCCCTGGGCAACAAAATTCAGAAAACGCTTTTCAACTAAAACCCTTTGGTTGTTCCAAAGGGGTTCGATAATCACATCGGAGCTTGCTTTCTTCCTCGTTGGTATGATAGGTGGTAAGGAAAATGGCTTCTACAAGAAGAAGTTACCAATGACAATTGTTATGATGCTTGGTAACAGCCTTGAAATGGTGTTCTACGGAACAAAGAAAATTATCGAAAATGAAATAAATTATGAGGTTCTTGACTATTGCGAATGGCAGAATGGCTATAGAGTTGAGGCAACGGTTAATCTTCTTACGGGGTATATAAACAAAGTAAGAGGAATTGCTTTAACGAAAATAAACACAATGCTTCTTTCAAGGTGGGCAGGCTTTGAATCAGGTCTTACTGCAGTACAAACAGAAGACACAATGTGGAAAATGTTTATTGCTGCATTCGGACCTCAGTTGATATTTGACTTTTTAAGCCTTGTGCCTATGTTCTTCTATAACATTGACCAAAAGACGAGGGACAGAATGTATCTTGATTTGGAGCGTACACGCGCACAGACAGCCGCAAATGAAAAGAGAAATTCTGATGCACAATAAATAGTTATAAAGGCGTGGATTTGAATCGGTATGGTTCGAATCCACATCTCTATAATAGAAGATTATATTTTTTATATTGAATTACAGGAGAAGGAAATGAGCAAAGAATTTAAAAGAACTTATGTGCCGTTTACACAATGGAAAGAAAAATCCAAACAAATTGAATATAAAGAGAAAACACCACTTCTTTCGCCTGATGGAAAGCTTCTTGCAAAGGGCTGGGCGAGAAGAAATGTTTTCGAATACAACAGAAATTATGTTAAAAAGGGAATAATCAGCCGTAAGGAATGGGATTTTTATACCATCCACGTTGGTGATGAAATGCAGGTTCTCATAAGCTTTGCTAATATTACCATTGGCGGTTATGTGGCGGCAAAGCTTGTAGACCTTAAAACAGGTGAGGTTATCTGCGATGCAATACAGTATTTTGTTGGTGCAAATAAGCATGTTTCACCACCCGTTATTGATGTTCCCAACCGTTTTAAGGATAAGATAGGTAAAACAACATTTGATTTTTACACAAAAGAGAATGAAAGAACTCTGTATTTCAAAGGCGCTTTCAAAGGTAAGGCTGTTGAGGTTAATGTTTCTATGGAAATAATGGAGGGTCTTCAGAATATTACAACTGTTTTGCCTTTTGAGGGCGACGATACCAAATATTTTATGACAACGAAGCAAATGTGTATGCCCTGCGAGGGTAAGTTTGTTGTTGGTGACTATGTTTATGAGTTTTCTAAAGAAAATTCATTTTGCACTGTGGACTGGGGCAGAGTTAACACCCCTCACGAAATGGTTTGGTATTGGGGAAGCGGTAATCAGTACATAACAGATGAAAAGGGCAAAAAGCATCTTTTAGGCTTTGAAATCACTTGGGCAATTGGTGACGAAGGCTATGCAACAGAAACTTGTATTTTTTATGATGGTAAGGTGCATAAAATCGGGGCGGTTGATGTTGAAAAATTTCCCAAGGGCAGATTTCTTGAGCCTTGGAAAATCATTTCCGAGGACGGCAGATTTAATATGACAATGGTTCCCACTCTCGATAACCATAGCGATGTAGATTTTAAAGTCGGCAGAATGAACTGCCATCAGGTTTTTGGCGTGTGGAATGGCGATGTGACTCTCGATGATGGCACAAAAATAGAAATTAAGGACCTTTTTACATTTTGTGAATATGTTGAAAACAGATGGTAAAGAGCAATAAAATATTCAGGTGAAAGAATGAACATTACAGGCGCAATTTTTGATTTTGACGGAACTCTTTTTGACTCAATGCATGTGTGGAGATGTTATAAAGAAAATTTTTTTAATTATTTGGGTATTAAGTTAACTGAGGAAGATAAAGAAGCTTTTAAAGGGCTTTTTCTTCAGGAAACCTTTCTACTTGCTATAGAACGTTTCAACCTCAATAAAACTTATGAAGAGCTTTTATCAGACCTTTTTGAGTATATAAAAGGCAGATATTTAACCGAAACAGAGCCCAAAAATGATATAATCGAATTTCTCGAAAGGTTAAAAGCAAAAGGCGTGAAAATGGGCATTGCTACGGCAACGGGTGAACCTGCCCTTAAAGCAGTTCTCGAGAAATATGATATGCTTCATTATTTTTCTGTAATTTATTCAACCTATACGGTAGGCGCTTCTAAAAGAGAACCAAAGGTTTATGATGCGGTGCTGGAAAAGCTGGGAACAGAAAAAGAAACAACCTGGATTTTTGAAGATGCCCTGTACGCGGCTAAAACCGCAAAGGCAAGTGGCTATAATGTTGTGGGTGTTTATGATAAAAGCGAATCCGCAACAGATGAGTTAGAAGAGCTTGTTGACATATATATCAATAGATACAGTGAGATTGATTTGTAAAAAACGGCTATGCATTTTTATGCATAGCCATTTTTTTTATCCCATATTTTCCCGTTTGTGGAGATAGTAACAACTCGCCAAGGAATAAATTTTCCACTCGCTTGTAATGCTCTTTTTGTGGCATTTTCGATTCCGCTGCAGCAGGGAACCTCCATTCGCACAATGGTAAGACTTTTAATATTGTTGTTTCCGATTATCGCGGTTAACTTTTCGGTATAGTCGCCTTCGTCAAGTTTCGGGCAACCTATAAGTGTGATGTGGTTGCGAATAAAATCGTTCCTTTATACTCTGATTTGCAGATTTATTATAACATAGCTCATCAATTAAGCTATTAAAAATCAAGAAGGTTTTCAAAAAATTAAATGTATGTTAATAAGCTTAAAAATTATCATTTACCCGTTATCAATTATCAGAATTACAAAATTTGTTAAAAGTTGTAGATTTTTTCTCGAAAAGCATTGTAAAATTTTAGCAACTGTGCTAAAATAAAAAAAGAGATTAGCAACCTTGCGAAAAGGAGCCTTTATGGTAATGAAAAAATCCCTGAAAACAAAATTTGAGATTATTCAGATGGCTACAGGAATGGTGTGGGAAAAAGGATATTCTGCAACATCAATAAAAATGATAGCCAAGGAACTGAATATGAGTACGGGTAACCTTACATATTATTATCCGACGAAAGACCATCTTTTGAGTGTTCTTGTAGACGCGGTTTGCAAATTTCAACGAAAGCTTGTTGAGGATGAAGCAGAGGATGGGATAAGCTCGGTAATGGCAGTTTGCCTTGAGCTTATGTCAATGGCATCAGCTTGTGAAAGTAATCCTATCGCAAAGGATTTTTTTATTTCTTCCTACCAAAGTCCTGTAACACTAAAAATAATTCGTGAAAATGATACTAAACGCTCTAAAGAGGTTTATAAAGAATATTGCAAGGGCTGGACGGATGAGCAATTTGAGGAAGCGGAAATTTTGGTTTCGGGCATAGAATATGCAACTCTTATGAGTCTTGATGAACACGTTTCCCTTGAAACACGAATAGCAGGTGCTCTTGATAAAATATTAATGATTTACGAAGTGCCTGAAGATTTACGCAAAACGAAAATCCAAAAAGCTTTAAGCTACGATTACAAAAATATAGGAGAAAAAATTTTCAGAGAGTTTAAAGAATATGTTGATAAAACAACAGAAGAAAATTCCGAACAAATGCTTCATAATATAAAAACAAGTAAATAAATATATGTTTTAAGGAGGAATTTTTATGATGAAAATAACCAGAGGTATAAGTTTATTGGTTGCATTGTCAATGGTTTTGGCAATAGTGTCTGTATCGGTTTGCGCAAAGGATGCAGAAACAGTTATTCTTTATACAAACGATGTTCATTGTGCAATCGATGATTATCCGGTGCTTGCTGCATACAGAGCTGAGCTTATAGCTCAAGGTAAGAATGTTGTAACCGTTGATGCAGGTGACGCAATACAAGGTGAGGTTATAGGCTCTATGACTGAGGGTGAAGCTGTTGTGGATATTATGAACGCCGTTGGCTACGATTATGCCGTTCCTGGTAACCACGAATTTGACTACGGTATGGAGCAATTCCTTGACCTTGCACAGAATAAGGTGGGCTATGATTATATAAGCTCGAATTTTTATTATCTTCCTACAGATTCATCCGTATTTGCACCATATAAAATAGAAGATTTTGGCGATTATCAAGTTGCTTTTATTGGAATATCAACCCCTGAAACCACCACAAAAGCATCCCCCGAGTATTTTAAGGATGAAAACGGTAATTTCATTTATGGTTTCCCTGTATATCCCGATGCAATGACAAATGAGATACTTTATGAAAATATTCAGAAAAGCGTTGATAATGCAATCCTCGATGGTGCAGATATAGTTGTTGCTGCAGGTCACACCGGAATTCTTGAAACAACTGATGGTTGGAAATCAACCGATATTATCGCAAACACAAGCGGTATTGACTATTATATTGACGCTCATTCTCATGAAACAATAGAAAGTGCTGTTTATAAAAATGAAAATAACGAAGATGTAATTCTTACTTCAACCGGTACGAAATTTGCAAATTTCGGTGTGTTGACAATAAGCGGAAACGGTGCTGAATTTGAGCTTGTTAATCCCGATAATATAAATATCGGCGAATTATCAACCGATGCAAGATTTGCTTACAGCTCTGTTAAAATCAAGGTTGATAGTTATAACGAAGATATAGAACATCTATATGAAGAAATCGGCACCTCTGAAGCACATCTT
>JAZUOA010000153.1:0-16867 GCA_045604445.1 Acutalibacteraceae bacterium | reverse complement strand
GGTTTATAACCAATATATTTTCCATATTCAGGAAAAGCCTTAATTACTTCTATCAAATTTGTTTGATTAACTATTCCCATATATAAAAACTCCTTATTTTTTAAAAATAGCAAAACACTCGGGATTGTGAAAACCGGGTGGCAAAGTTGTTACAGGTGAAAAAGCAATATAATGAGGTATATCGCAATTGTCACCGCATTTATAGAAATTTGCTCTAACTTTCTCAAAAGAAATGTTACATTCTTTTATTCCATATAAAGTTGAAATAAAAGCCCTCGTTATTTTAATGATAACGCCCCAAAATGAGCCGTTATTATCTTCTCCTTTAAACACCTTTACCTCAGGTGAACAAGATGTCAGCGAGCTAATAAGCGCCCTATCCTGCTTATTTTTTCCAAACTCACATAAAAAAGCACCGCAAGAATTAGTTTCAATGTTTATATATTCATCCCTACCATCAACAGGTGCAAGAAAAAACTCCAAACAGCTATCCTGATAAACCGGAGCATCTCGTTCGGTAAAAACTGCTTTAGGGTCATTTTCATAACATTTGAGCATTGAAATTAAAGAGCCATCAACAACACCTAATTTAAAAAAGGTTTCAGGTCGGTAGGGCGGCTCATTTTCCCAATGATAAGAATTCATGGGTATAAAACTTGCAATTTCAAAATCGTTATAAGAATCATAAAATAACAATCTATTAAACTTATTTTTCATTTTAAACCTTATTTCATATATTCAATAATACCGTTTGTTTCATCCATAGAAGCCATAATCATATAAAGACGAGGAATATGGAAAGGTCCTTTGAAAATATTACCCTTAAGAGTTGTTGAAACAGAATTGTCATAATGAAGATAGCCATACCACTCGCCGAATTCTTCATCACAGAAATATTTTTTACAATATGATTTAATTTCATTATACAAATCGTTGTATTTATCTTCTTTAAAATAAAGATAAGCAAGGCGCAAGGCAATCATAGCTTCGCATTGAGGCCACCAAAGCTTCATATCCCATTCGAGTTGAACAGGCGGTTTACCTTCTAAATCTGTAAAAGCAATAATGCCACCATTCTTTTTATCAATACCTAAAGGTAAGGTAATGTCAATTATATTTTTAGCAACGTTAACAGCTTCTTCATTACCTGTTATAAGCCCCTCTGCCATTATAAACCAAGCGGCTTCAAGAGAATGGCCGGGATTAACAATTCTGCCGTTAGGGCTATCAATAAACTCCCCTGCTTTTGTAACACTTTCAAGAAGAGCTCTTTCGGTAAGGAAACCGCCATGAAGAATTTCATTAAGACACTCCTTACAAAGAGGATTATATTTCTCCCAAAGGCCATCAATGCTTCTGAGAACCTGAGCAGTTGAAAGCATAATCATAACAGGCGAAAGTGCTTTTGAATCAATGTTTTCGGGGTTGATTTTAGGCTGGTTTTTGCGAACACCCGTAAAGCATTCGTAAGCTACGTTAAAATACTTTTCTGCGCTTTCAAGAACAGCTTTATCGCCTGTTGCTTTATAAAGCTCCGCGCAACCGATTGCAGCAAAAGTTTCAGAAAAATAGTATCTTCTTTTTTGGAGCTCTCTACCATCTGCGGTAACTGTAAAATACATTCTTCCGTCAGTATCAGTGCATTTAGGCAAGAAGGAATAAATATTCTTTGCAGCTTTAAGATATTCCTCGTTTTTTTCTATAAGGTTATAAGCTTTGCTGAAAACCCATAAAGCTCTACCTTGAAACCAAACGCTTTTATCTGTTCCGTAAATCTTACCCTCGCGATCAAGGCAGGTATAAATACCACCATTTTCATAATCAATAGCATTTTTCAGCCAGAATGGTAAAATGTTTTCAACTAAATCTTTTCTGAAATCCATAATTTCAACTCCATAGTTAATATATTTTATATACTAATTAAATATAGCACAATAGTTTGAAAAAGACAATATATAACAAAAAAAGAAAACCGCTTCATCAAAAGACGAAGCGGTGAAAATCATTTAAAACATTCGCTATTTGCTCTTACATATTCTGCAAGATAGCTATCAAGAGCCTTTTCTTCCATATAAAGCTTACCAAAAGCATCATCAAAGCTTTCGTAAGGATATTTATTATAGCTGGTCTCCCAATCTTCATTCAAATCATTAGCAAACTCATCACCATTAATTTTATTTTCTTTTACAAAGCCACTGTATAACGAAGCATAATCATCAGCACCGATTTTTTTCAAATCACCAACAATTCTGTCACAATCTCTTCCCCTAGTATTACCGAAATATTGGCAAAGACCACCATTCAAAACTTCGGCATCAAACTCATAAACCACCCAGAATGTCTGTTCGTATTCATTGAAAGATGAATAAGAGATTTCATAGTTTTTATCAACATCTATTTTAGAAAGAAGCCTAGCACCAATCGCTTCATATAAATCATGGTCGTCAAGCTTTATAAGCTCTTCAATATCAGCTTCTCGGTACATTTCATTTTGCTCTGATATATCTTTAAACATTTTAATGCTTTCAACCAACACATCATTTATAGGTGTTTTTACAATTACAATAGCAAAAATAATAACTACAACAATAAAAATAATTAATGCGGCTTTCATAATATTATCACCTTCATATAAACATTTTCTCAACTCCAATATAACATAAGAATTCAAAAAAGACAATAAAATTATTGTGTTTTAATAGCATATAAAGTATAATAACCTCAACATATAAAATGAGGTAATTCATTATGAAATCAATGACCTTTAACATTCTTTGTGCAGGCAGAGGCGAAAATCATTGGGTATTCCGTCAGAAGCTTGTGAGAGATATAATAAAAAAATATGCACCCGATACCTTTGGACTTCAGGAGGTGCATTATGCCTGGATGAGATACATAATAAATCAATTCAAGGCTGATTATGACTTTGTTGGCGTTGGTAAGGATGACGGCAATAAAAAGGGCGAGTTCTCCCCTGTTTTTTACAATAAGCATAAATTTGAACTGCTTGATAAAGAAGATTTCTGGCTTTCAGAAACACCTGATGCGCCAAGCCTTGGTTGGGATGGTGCAGAAAACAGAACCTGCTCTTATGCAGTTTTAAAAGAAAAAGAAACAAAAAAGGTTTATGCTGTTTTTAACACTCACCTTGACCATATCGGAGCAACTGCTCAAATTGAGGCTACAAAGCTAATTTTAGAAAAATCCAAAAAATTTAAAGATATCCCTATAATTATTACAGGCGATTTCAATGTTACTCCGAATTCAGAGGTTTATAAAGCGATGCTTTTAAATGGTTTTTCTGACGCGAGAACAATTGCTGAAAAGAAGGATGATACTGATAGCTTTCATTGGTACGGTAAGGGGTCAAAAATGATTGATTTTATTTTCGTAAAAAACATAAAATCGGTCGCAGTTGTTAAAACCGCAACCGATAAAATAAACGGCAAGCTTCCGTCGGACCACTACCCTGTTTTAGCTGAGATTGAGTAATTATACAAATAAAAAAACATAAACGCATATAAACTAAATATTAAAGTATCTTTTAAGCTTCCTGAGGAGTTTGTTATAAATTCGTTTAGGAAGCTTTCCTTTTATAAAATCCAAAAATTTATCTGTTAAAACAGTTAAAGGCTTAAACTGATAATCTCTTTCGGTTAAAGGCAAACTATAAAGCTTTCTAAATTTTATTATAAGATAATTTTTACTTGAAATCTTGCGTTGTCTGTTAATTTGTACCTTGTATTTAATTACATTAAAAAACAAACCATGCAGGTTAATTGTTCTGTAAATCAATTTATAAAGGCTTATAAACTCAGGTCTGTTAACAGCAACAGAGGAAACAATTTCAATTTTTGAATTTTCACATTCAGCCTGACCGAAATAATAGAGCGATGGAAAACAGTTGAACAATGCATCAATACCCTCAGCAGAAACATAGTGAGCTCTATCATTTACTTCAATTATAGAGCCATTGTTTAAGTCACTGATTTTATAAGTATTAACAACGTTAACAATTGAGTTACTAACCGATTTAACAGCTTTCTCGGTTAATTTATTTGTAATTTGTTTTTTAAGTGTGCCGTCAATTTGAGAAGTAAACCGATAGCCAAAATCAAAATCTCGAACATATTTAACAGAGAAAACAATATTATTCCCTTCAATCTCAAATTCCTTGGACGAAGCAGGAGAAATATTTAGAACACTTTTGTCAGCAAGTATTATCACTGCGTTTAAATCTTTTGATTTATTTTCAAAATAGATTTTCATATACTAAAATCCCTTTTAAAAAATCCGCCCAAGTTTTCTCGGGCGGATTAGTTTAACTATAAGTTTATTACAGCTTCATTGCAACGTCCCAAGCCTTCCAGATAACTGTACGAAGGTTGCCTACTTTAAGAGCATCACCAATAATATGAACATGCTTACTTTTTTCAGCGATAGGAGCAGGCTTATAACCAACAGAAAGAATTACGCTATCTGCGGGAATTGTTTCCGTTTTGCCATCTTTTGTCATAACTGTTACGTTTGAATCAGTAATTTCAGTTGTCTTTGTTTCGAGATAAACCGGAACATTGTTTGTCTTGAAAAAGTCACGAAGATAGCTGGTATTTGCAAGAGCAACACCGGGAGTTGTAATAAGGTCATCCTGCATTTCAACAATTGTTGGGTTCTTGCCCTGTAGATAAAGCTCATAAGCGATTTCGCAACCTGTAAGACCGCCACCAACAACAGTAACATTTTTGCCAACCTCTTTATTACCAAGAAGGTAGTCAATTGCTTCAATTGCTTTATCTGCGCCCTTAACAGGAATTTTATTTGCAACTGAACCGGTTGCAACGATAACTTCATCAGCGCCAAGAGATGCAATATCTTTAACCTCTGTGTTCATATGGATTGTAATTGCATCATATTTCTTAACTTCGCGATTATACCAAGCGATAAGGTCACGGTCTTTTTCCTTATATGAGGGAGCAGCAGCGGCAATAAACACACCACCGAGTTTATCTGTTTTTTCATAAAGCTCAACCTTATGACCGCGCTTTGCGCAAACAATAGCTGCTTCCATACCACCGATACCGCCACCAATGATTGCAATTTTCTTGCTCTTTTTGGCAGGTTCAATTTTATATTTCTTTGACTGCATTGTTTTGGGGTTAAGAGCGCAACGAGAAAGACCCATTGTATCGAAAAGATCCTGAGTGTTAGCGTGACCCTTCGATGAAGAGAAGTTGAAGCAGCCTGCGTGACAACAGATACAAGGTTTAATTTCCTCAACTCTGTCTTCAATGAGCTTTGTAATCCATTCCGGGTCAACAAGGAACTGCCTTGCAACACCAACACCATCAATTTTGCCGTCTGCAACAGCTTTTGCACCAACATCCGGCTCCATTCTACCTGCACAAACAACGGGAATATCAACAAACTGCTTGATATGTGCTACATCATCGAGATTGCAGTTCTGAGGCATATACATAGGCGGATGAGCCCAATACCAGGAGTCATATGTACCATTATCAGCATTAAGCATATCGTAACCTGCATCCTGAAGGTATTTTGCTGCCTTTTCGGATTCGGGCATTGCGCGGCCAACCTCTGTATATTCCTCGCCGGGCATTGCACCATAGCAGAAATCTTTCATTTTTGATTCAACGGAATAACGAAGGGAAACAGGGAAATCTTCTCCGCAAGATGCTTTGATAGCTTTAACAACATCAACTGCAAAACGATATCTGTTTTCAAAGCTTCCACCGTATTCGTCAGTACGTTTATTGAAATATTCAATAGCAAACTGGTCAAGAAGATAGCCTTCATGAACAGCGTGAACCTCAACACCATCAACACCTGCATCGCGGCAAAGCTTTGCAGTTTTTGCAAAAGCTTCAATGATTTCATGAATCTGTTCAACTGTCATTTCAGGACATTCAATATCATGAGCCCAACGAGATTTCTGAGGGCTGGGAGAAGCCAATTCATGAGAAGTATCAATAACAGGCTTAATAAGTGCACGAGTGAATTTATTTTTATGTAAGGGTGCTATAAGCTCTGTAATAGCCCAAGAACGACCCATACCTGCTGTAAGCTGAATAAATAATTTTGCACCGGTTTTATGAATTTCATCCATAAACTCTTTAAGGTCTTCAAACATCTTTGGATTCTGCCAGAGCCATTTGCCCCAGAAAGTATCGCGCAAGGGAGCAATACCTGGAATGATAAGACCAACATTATTGTTAGCTCTCTCTAAGAAAAGCTTTGCAGCCTCCTTGTCAAAATGGCAACCGCCAAGCTCAAACCAACCAAAAAGAGATGTACCACCCATGGGGCACATAACGATACGGTTTTTGATTTCAACATTGCCTATTTTCCAAGGTGTAAACAATGCTTCGTACTGAGGATTCATTAAAACACTTCCTTCTCAAAATTTCACAACATAATTGTTCTCTATTATAATAGTTTATCGAGAGAGCGTTGTCAAGTTAATTATTTATCAAACTTGTATTAAAAACCAGAACTCAACACCATTTTTGACATTTTTACATCCGTATGAAAATTTGTGAAGCTCTAAAATGCGAGAAGAAATTGCAAGACCCATTCCTCCTGCGGTTCCCCTTTCGGTTCGGGATTTATCTTCTTTATATAAAGCATCCCAAACATCACCTTGTAAATTTTCTTCGATTTTTGAACCCGAATTATAAACAGAAAACTTTAACAACCTATTATCGTGAACTCTTTCAAGTTTAATCATTACATCACCGCCAACATCCGAATGTTTAACGGCATTTGAAAAGAAATTATTAATAACAAGACCAATCGTTTCGGGATTTACTTTTGCAATTGCATTTTCACATAAATCAACCTTTACCGATTTCTGATTTAGTTTAAACAGCTGTTCATATTTATAAACCTCTTCTTTTATAAGAACAGTTAAATCTGTTTCTTTAAGCTCAAGCTCTTCCGCCTGAACCAGTCGGTTATATTGAAGAAAATCGCAAACAATTTTATTCATTCTTTGAATTTCATTATATACCGATTGAATGTAATCCTGATTCTTTTCAGGTGCAATATTCTCCATTATACATTCACATTGGTTCTGTATTATTGAAATAGGAGTTTTCAACTCATGAGCAGTTGCAGAGGTTAAGGTGTTTCTTGCTTCCTCCAAACGTTTCTTTTTATCATAATAAAGTGAAATATAATGGCGAATTACGAGAAAAACAATCAGGCTTGAGATTGTAAAGAATAGAGCCATAGTATAAAACAAGCCATCGGTTAAAATTTTGATTATCGGATTGAATTCAACTCTTATGACTGCAAAATACGCCTTATCTTGCAATTTAAAGCTGATATCATGACACGCATAGTGACCACTTGTCATTCCACCACCTGAAGCAAGAGCATTAACATCATTGTTTAAAAAATTCCTGTAACCAAACTCTTTATCATTTTCGCTTTTCACTTGTTCTATAAGATTTCTGTATAAATATCTGTCAGCAGGCTTATCAAAGCTATCAAGCTCTTGCATTCTCAGATAAATAGGTGCATTTGAAGCAACATATTTCGCTTGTTTGTTATCAGAAAACTCTAACTTCAACTCTGTTTCCTCTATTGTTTTCTGATTAGTCCAAAGTGATTTTTTGCTTTTACTTGCGCGAAGCAGGATTTCAACAGGAACAATTTCGTTGTTATCACTTTCATAATATTTAAAGCTTTCACAAGAAACAGAACCTTTATCTTTTAAATCAAGAATATCTTTATAATCCTCCTCTGATATAAATTCATCAAGATAACAATATCGCCATTTATCATTTTCTAAAAAAGAGATAATTGTTCCGTTTGTGTGAACAAGCTCCCCCTCTTCATCATATAAAGCTATAGCACTGTAATATTGATAGCTGTCATAAAAATATTCTGGTATAAAGCTTTCTGTTGTTACATTCTGCTTTTCATAATATACATCATCATTAAATTCCCGAATATTAGTTATTTCATCAACTTCTCTATAAAAAAGTTGAGCCTCTTGCTCATATATACCGAAAAATAATGTAATCAAAGACAAAACATACATTGCAATAACCGAAAGCGTTGCATATTTTAAAATTTTTCTTTTATCTTTATCAACCTTTTTCTTCATAGCAATACCCCACGTTAACAATGGTTTTAATAATTTTTGATTTCACTCCAAGAGCTTTTCTTATTCGTTTTATCCGTGTGTCAACAACTCTGATATCGCCGTCATAATCCCAGCCCCATATCCTTGATAAAATCTTTTCGCGGCTTATAACAATATTTTTGTTTTCCATTAAATATCTTAAAAGCTCAAAATCCTTTCCTGAAAGAATGATTTCATTTTTGCCATTATAAGCTTTATGCTTCAAAACATCTAAAGTCACGCCCGAAGCTTCAATTAAATGGTTTTTATCTGTTCCTTTTGAAAGCGAAATCATTGCAAGGCATTTCTGATATAAAACTGAAAGCGGAAAAGGCTTAACTATGTAGTCATCACCACCGCAGGAATAGCCTTTTAAAAAGTCAACTTCCTCACCTAAGGCTGAAAGAAACAAAATTGGTGTTTTATTGGTTTTCCTTATTTCCCTGCAGGCTTCAAGACCATCCGTTTTCGGCATCATAACATCAAGAATGATTAAATCAAACTCTTCCGATTCGAGCTTAATTAATACATCCTCTCCGTTTTTTGCAAGAACAACATTAAGACCTTTTGCAGTCATATAATCAAAAATTGTTTCTCTGATTTTTATTTCATCATCAGCAACGAGAATTTTATACATTTATCTCACCTCAGCTATGATTTTATTATAGCTATGTGTAATTTGTGTGTCAATTTTGAGAAAATTCAATTCTGATAAAACAGTTACAATATTATTACAAACGATAAAATTTTATTGTTTTTCGATAAATACTGTGTTATATTCCCACCAAGGAGATGATTTATTTTGAAACAATTCCAGAAATCCTTGAAAACAACAAAAATCATAGTAATACTTTTAGCAGCATTTTTTGCATTCTTTTTACTGACCGCGCCACTTATTTTTAATTGGTACTGCGAACAAACAGAAAACAGAGAAGGTGTTGCAAATGTTTTAACTGCGGTTTTTTATGCTTGCTCACCCTCAGCAGCAATTACTTTGACATATACATTCAAATTCCTTATAAACCTTGAACGAGGTGAAATTTTCACCGAAAAAACTGTTAAATACCTGAAAATCCTTTCTTACGCTTGTTTATCGGTTGTTCCACTTTCATTTCCTTTGTGCTTTTTCTTTTTGGCAGGCTTCCCCATTCCTGCAGCAGCAGGCTTTATGTGGTTAATTCTCAGAATTATCAAAAGCGCATTTGAATACGGAACCAATATAAAAACTGAAAATGATTTGACGGTGTAAATAATGGCAATAATTGTAAACCTTGATGTTATGCTTGCGAAGAGAAAAATGAGCTCAGGCGAGCTTGCAAGCAAAATCGGCTTAACCCAAGCCAACCTTTCTATATTAAAAACCGGCAAGGCGAAAGCGGTACGCTTCTCAACCCTTTCAGCCATTTGCCGTGAGCTTGAATGTCAACCCGGAGATATACTCGAATATATCGAAGGTGAACAGGAGGATTAATTATGAATAAAAAGACATATCCCGTACTAAAAACGGATTTTATCGGTTTCATACTTACTGTAATTTCAATTTTTATAACTGTAAGACTTGGTGTTTTTAATGGCTTTAATTTTGGCTATACTTTAGGCGTTTGTGCCGTTATTTTAATAAACTTTATATATCTTTTTAACAAAGAATGTAAAGATAAGATATTCAGTGTTTTACTTTTAATTGGCGCATTGATTCTTTCAGCAGGCTATTCGGTAACAAGCGACTACCTTATTAAGATTTTGGCGTTTTGGTATATTCTTTTTATTTGCATAACAATGTTTGCAACAATTTCAGGTAACAGCAACGCCCAAAGCGGCACATACACATACTTTTTAAGTGTTGTTCAAAAATCTATAAACGCTGTTTTTGATAATTTTATGTTACCTTTCAGAAGTATAAAAGAATCTGCAGAGGGCGGAAAATCCAAAAATGTTTTATATCTTTTAATAGGTCTTGGTATTTCGTTCCCTATTCTTTGCGTTATACTCCCCCTGCTTTCAACATCTGACCTTGCATTCGGAAATTTGATTTCGAATTTATTTGAAGACACATTCATATTAATCGGTGCAATAATTTTGACTGTTATAATTACACCTTTTATTTTTGCATTCCTTTTCTCGATGAGGAAAAAGGATTTGGCAGAAAAGAATGTTAAAGAAATTCCCGATAAGGTTTCAAAGGTTATTCTTAACACAATTTTAAGTGCAACGGCAGTTGTTTATTTAGCTTATCTTGTTTCTCAGTTTGCTTATATCACAAAAGCATTTGCCTTCTTTCTTCCTGATAACTACAGCGCTGCAGAATTTGCAAGAAGCGGTTTCTTCCAGATGGGTGTTATTGCGTTCATAAACTTTGTTATTCTTTTCTTATGCGCAACTCTTGTTAAGAAAACTGAAAACAAAACAATACCCAACTCAACAAAATCTCTTCTTATTTTCCTTTGTCTTTTCACAGTATTTTATATTTCAACCGCATTTGTTAAAATGATGAAATATATTTCACTTTATGGTCTTACAAGATTAAGAGTTCTTACCAGCATTTTTATGCTTATGCTTGCGGTGATTTTTATAATTATTCTTTTAAGACTTATTTTCACAAGGCTTAAATACATAAAAGCTATTATTCTCGTTTGCACGCTAACGATGCTCAGCGTTTCGGTTGTTGATATCAATACAGTTATTGCTAATTATAACTACGATGCCTATAAAGCAGGCAAAATCAATATTGACATTGAACAAATAAGCTCTTTAGGAGTAAGTGGTCTGCCTGTTCTTGTTAAGCTCTCAGAGGAAAAGCCACTGGAAGAAAATTTTGAAGTTGTAACGGAAATTCATTACAACGCTTATGATATTTATTCAGCGGGTATCTATTCCTCACCGGCCTGCACAGAAGAAAATCTTGTTAAAACTGGCATTTTCGAAAAGAATTATGTTTGGATAAGGGGAAAAGAGGCTTTAGATAGATTCGTTGAAAACAATCCTGATTTTAACTATTATGAATTTTGCAACCAATGCGGTGAATTCCCCCCTGACGAAGATGGTTGGTATTAAGAGAGGTTTTTGTTTATTATGGAGCTTCCGTTCTTAATTATTCTTTGTATTTTTCCCGCTGCTTTTACGTCATTGATTCAATTCTTTGTATTTAAATACGGTAAAAATAAAATCATTAAATTTTTACCAACAATTATTTTACTTTCAACTTTTAAAATATTCGATATTTTATACTGCCAATTTGGAATAGGTCATTCAATGTTGCACCATATATTAATGTGCTTCGCAATAGGTTCTGTTGCAGGAATCGCATTTTATTTTTTATCAAAAAAAATAAAAATCCGCTACATTGCATTTCCGATAATAGGATTATATTGTTTAGTAATGTTTGGTATCAATGCACAAGCACCCGCGAAATTATTTTACGATCCCCTCAGAGTTGAATACAAAGACAAAGTGTATATTGAATACGAAGACACACTCTATTCACCTTACGACTTGGTTTACGACGATTCAAAAGAATGTAATGAAAAACGGATATATGTTAAAAGTTCGTTATTCTCTATTGAATATATTGTACCGTATTGTGAAAGCTTTGATAAAAACCAAAATTTCGTCTGGCTTTATAGTTTCGATAGAATACTTGTAAAAAACGATTTCGTTTTGCCTGCATTGGAAAGCAATGAGGTTGAAGCTGTGTGGATGTCTGCCTCATCATCAGATGAAGACAATATCACCAACAAAGAAACCGTTGACAAAATTGTTAAATGTATAAAAAGCAAGGGTGAAATCGAATTAGATAAAGCCACTGTTGATTACATCAAAAAGTATTCCTGGGACAATCATTGCATACACTTGAAATATAAAGATTACCCGATTCTTGAAGAATATCATATCTGTGAAACAGAAGATGGCAAATATATCATAGAGCAATTCACCGAGGAAGAATACCTTAAAATTTATTTTTACGATGAAGCTCATTACAATCATTGAATAGAGGTAGTTTCATGGATTTTCATTTAAAAGGCATTGCAATTGGTATTGTGTTTTTTATATCACAATTGATTTTCCATAAAATAATAACTAACAAGGTTATTTAGTTAACACCCTTGTTTGCAGCCTTGATTTGCTTATTATTTTGTTTCTAGTTGTACCTTGTCTTTCCACCTATTGAAACCACACCTTTCAGCAGTAATAAATTGACTGGTGCGCCCGATATGGTCTGGTGCGGTTATGAGATTTCTAGTACATTGTGAGGAGTTCCACTCTCTAGAATACAAAAAATAAAAAAGGTTAATAATATGAAAAAATTACTATCTACTATTTTGATAATATCAATTACGCTCATTTTCGCAGGATGTCAAAAAGAAATTACTAAATCTGATTTTTTGATCTTTTCAAAAGAATGTTTAGCAGAAAATTACTATAATACTTGTTTTTCTTTTCTTGAAGACGACAAATGCAGATATTACTACAATTTAGATGATGATTTCATTTTTAAAACTTACACTATGGCATTGATATATTCTTGCAATAGCGACGAATTCAAGCAAATAAAAAACGATATAAAAAACAACTTTGATACATATATAATCGCCGAAGATGCTGAAATCGCTGAAAAGATATATGAAATATATTATGCTGAAGACGATAATCGTCAATATAGCGAATATAAAGAATTCGGTTTTATCTCGCTAAGTGAAGATAAAGATGAAATCAGGTTTTATTGGTTCTATGACCAAGACTATGACGGATCAGTTTTCAGTAAAAAAAGTTTTGAAGAATTTTATGAACTGATGTTTGATTGGCTCAAAGAGGTTAAATGATAAATATGAGTAATAAAAAACTATTAAAAATCAAACCGGTAAATAAAAAGCTGGTGATTATTATTGTTGTTTTAATTTTGATTGAATCAACTGCATTCAGGTACTATTTCGGCACTATCAATGATTACATATCAGACCTTAATATTGTTTACACACCGTCTAAGCCTGCTTACCGTTTTTATCATTGGCATTGGACTGATAGCTTTGAATATTATGTGTTCAGACTAAGTAACAACGAAGAAAAAATAATAATTCAGGAAGCAGAACAAGGTAAATGGAGCGAAATGACATCCTATCATATAGCTAAGCTTGATTTTATGGATTATGAAGAAGTATTCGGTTATTCCTACAGATATCACGTTTGCTATATTTGCATTTATGACAATCAAAATAGAATGATTATCACAGATTCAGAAAACCCGATTTATCACGGCACTTCACAATGTATTATATTTTTATATGATACAGAAACCAACAAATATTATTGTATGTTTCAAACAATGTGAAAATATAATTTTTTGATGAATCATGGGAGCAAAGTATAAAACTAATTTGTTTTTCAATATTAAGTACAGTATCATAATAACATATAAAAAGAGGTGCTTCCGCACCTCTTAAATTATTTTATTCCTAATTTCTTCAATATTTCAGAGTCGCAGGTATCTGCAAGAGTACCGATTTTTTGCCACAAGGCATCGGCTTTATTCTTCCATTCGAGAAATTGCTCCGGGCTTTCAGGATATGCATCATAAAGCTTAGCAACCTCTCCGCTTTGTTTTAAGCCATTTAAAATTTTAACCACAGTCGAGAGGCGAATTTTCTTTTTAACAACACCGGTTACAATTCCCTTAATTGTTGAAAAAATATCACCAATCGAAAGACTCAAACCATCATCCATACCGCCGAGGATCTTTTCGCTGAAAATCACATCTTTTTCAAAAAGATATTCAGCTTCATCAAAATCCATTGCAACAATACCCATCAAAAGCGGGCGCATAGAATCAAAGTCTTTACCCTGTTTATCCATATATTGTTTATTTATTGACCATAAATTTTCTCTCGAAAGCTCTTTGCTTTCCTTAAGAAGATTTGTAATAACAGTTGCAGCAATTTCACCCTGAACAAGAGAGGAGGTACAACCCTCGCCACAGGTTGGCTTAGTAAGGCAAGCAGCATCACCCATTACAATAAAGCCGTTGTCAACAAAAGAATATACAGAACGATGGTAAGGAGTTAATCCCCTTTCAACCTTTTTAACAGTATATTCGGGATATTTATAGTTTTTCAAAAGCTGAGAAGAGAAAACCTCTTCAGCATATTCAAAAGAATAGCTTCCGCCAATGCCAAGAATTGCATCATAACCCTCGCCTGCAGGCGCAGACCATGATTTATATTGCATAAAGAAACCATCAAGGTCGCGAGGATTGACAGCTTCATCTTTATATTTTATGTAGTAAAGAACAACATAGAAAATATCAATGGGGGTGAGCTTAAAATTTTCAACAAATGATGAATCAGGAAGCTTGGTTCTTGCAACCGAAGGAATGCCAGAGCAATCTGCAACAATCTTTGAATAAACTGATTTTACACCATCAGCTGTTTTATAGGTTGCTCCGATAACAGCTCCATTATCACCATAAATCAAATCGGAAAAGCTTGCGCCATAAATAATTTCAGCACCCTTTTCTTCGGCTCTTCGGGCCATAAACATTATATAATCATGCTTATGAAGACCAACCGTTATAATGCTTCCGCCACCCTTCCGGAATTTACCATAAGGCGAAATCATAGGTGAACCGCTGAATGCGAATTCCTTTAAAGGGTCTCCATCCTCAGGAATAACAAGACTGAATTCTTTCATTTCAGGCTCACTCATATGAAAAATGTCATAAGCTCTTGAAACATTATCCGGCTCTTCTTTTTCTAAAACGAGAACACTAAAGCCCTCTCTTGCCATTCTCTCAGCAAACCAACAACCCGTTGTTGAAGCGCCGATTATAAGAATATCATAATTCTTCATAATAAACCTCCACTTCCCTGTTTATTTCATAATAACATCAACAAGAAAAATTCTCAATATAAAAATTAAATCACTTGATTGATATTTCAGCATAAATTAAAATAGGAGGTGATTTAATGTCTTCCAATTTTTGCCAATGTAAATTTAACTGCGTAACTACAGCGGTAATTGCCAGCGTTATTGTGGGTATTGTTGCCGCTTTTCTTACCTTTTCGGGTATTTTAGCAATCGGCACACCTTTGCTTTGGGTATTGCTCGGTATAGCGGTTGCTTACCTTGCAGTAACCCTTATATCTGTTCAAACCTGCCCGACCACAGAGGAAAGAAGATGCCTTTGCCCAACACTTTCCGCACTTCTCGCAGGAATTCTCGGAACTGTTCTTTTTAGTCTTATACTTTTGTTGATTGATATAGCAATCGCAAGCGTTGCGGGCGCAATAGTTTCGGGATTGTTGTTTCTCTCCTTCGCTCTAACTCTTACTGCAACAGCTGCACTTATCAAATGCAAAACAAATTGTTGCGAATAAAAATTAGCCTGACCGGATTATTATTTCGGTCAGGTGTTATTTTTATTATATTTTTGCTTGACTACTGTTTTAAATAGGATATAATTTATCTTATAAATTTAACAGTTAGGATGATTTAAATGGATAAATATGCAAGATTCAGATATCAACCCTGCCTCCCCTTAGGAGAAGACGGAAGGCGCGTTACCGCTTCTCAGAAGCATATCGCTCTTTCAAAGGAAGCCGCAACCGAAGGTATGGTGCTTCTCAAAAATGAAAATAACGCTTTACCCTTGAAAAAAGGAGAAAAAATCGCTCTATTCGGAAAAGCTACAATTGAATATATCAAAGGTGGCGGAGGAAGCGGTGACGTTAACTGTCCATATATTCGCAATATTTACGATGGATTCAAGGTACAGGAAGAGAAAGAAAAAATTTCTGTTTTTATGCCTCTCGTTGATTTCTATAAGGACTATGTTAAAAGAGAAAGCGTTAACGTTTTAACCCAGGAGCAAATAGACGCCCGTTGGGATATTGTTAACAACATGGATTTCTGCAAAGAGCGCGATGATATGACCTATGATACTTTTGCTGCGATGCATGTTAAAGAAGCCGAGGTTCCTCTCTCTCTTATAGAAGAAGCAGGAAATTGGGCTGACACAGCCATTGTCACTCTTAGCCGCTTTTCAGCCGAAGGCGTTGACCGCAGACCTCAGGGCGGAGACTATTATCTTTCAGAGCTTGAGAAAAACCTCATTGATAATATTACAAAGAATTTTGAAAAGGTAATTATTGTTATCAATTCAGGTGCTCAAATTGACTGCGAATATTTTGCCGAAAATGAAAGAATCCAAGGAATTCTTTTCGGATGGCAAGGCGGAATGGAGGGTGGTCTTGCAATCGCTGAGATTCTCTGCGGTGATGTTAACCCCTCAGGAAAAATGGTTGATACTATTGCAAAATCATACAATTACTATCCCTGTAAGGATGATTTTTGGGAATGCTTTGACCATGTTGATTACTCTGATGATATTTATGTTGGGTACCGCTATTTTGAAACAATTCCCGGTGCATCTGACAACGTACGTTATCCTTTTGGTTTTGGCCTTTCTTATACTGAGTTTGAGCTTTCGGGATCAGCTTGTTATAAAAACAACGAAGATATTGTGGCTTTAGTTAATGTTAAAAACACCGGTAAGCTTTCAGGAAAAGAAGTTGTTCAGCTTTACTACAGTGCACCACAAGGTCTTTTAGGAAAGCCTAAAAAAATTCTCGGTGCATTTAAGAAAACGAAGCTTCTTGCCCCCGGTGAATCAGAAACGATAGTATTAAGCCTTAAAATAAGTGATATGGCAAGCTTTGATGATTTAGGAAA
>JAZUOA010000152.1:0-12808 GCA_045604445.1 Acutalibacteraceae bacterium | reverse complement strand
CCCCCGCCCCGGCTACTATGATATGAAAAAGGTTTATGAGCCCTTCCGCGCTTCCCTTGAAAACGGTATGCTTACTCTTAAAAGCGTTAGATATTTCGAAAGCCTTTCCGATTTATCATTAAGCTGGCAGGTTACTTCAGATAACAAGATTATTAAAGAGGGCAAAATTGATTCTCTCGATGTTGCACCGCAAAGCGAAGAAAAATACAAGCTTTTTGATGAATCAGAATTATCCCTTTACGGCGATTGCTTCTTTACCGCTTCAATTTGCCAAAAGAATAATACGCCCTGGGCAGAAGCCGGCTACGAGGTAGGATTCCTGCAATTTGAGCTTGAAAGCAGCAAGGCTGAGGTTGAAAAGGAATGTAACCGGCTGGAAGCTACAGAAACCGAAAGATTTGTATATATTTCCTGCGGTGATATTCAATATATTTTTGATAAGCCCTATGCCAGAATTTCATCAATAAAGAAAAGCTGCAAGGAATTATTAACAGAGCCGATTAAATTTAAAATGTGGCACGCTCCCACCTACAACTGCGGTTCTGTTGACGAATGGATTGCAAACCACCTTCACCATGTTTCTCAGAAAACATATTTTACAAATATCGGTGAAATTAACAATAACCGGCTTACAATTCATAGCGAAATTGCCCTGGGCGGTCCTGCAAATCCCCCTATTTTAAAAGGAAAGCTTACATATACATTCTATGGCGATGGTTCGTTTGATATAGGGCTTTGTGGTGAAATACGCGAAAATGCACCTCTTCTGCCCCGATTGGGTCTTGAAATATTGATGAATGAAGAAAACGAAGACATCATTTATTTCGGTCTTGGTAAAACAGAAACTTACCCCGACCGCTATAAGGCTGCAAGATTCGGAGAATATTCTCTTACTGTCAGCGAAAACTTTGTTCATTATATAAGACCTCAGGAGAATTCAAGCCATTTTAAAACCCGCAGAGCCACAGTCGGCAAAAAGGGAGAATACGGTATTTTTGTTACGGGCGCCCAGGGAACAAAAGATTTCTCCTTCAACGCCTCCCACTACTCTGCCGAACAGTTAACAGAGGTTAAGCACGATTTTGAGCTTCAAAAAGAGCCAAGAACAATCGTTAATATTGACGCTCGCTTTAATGCAATAAGCGAAAGCGAGGAGCTTGACAACAACGAAAACAACAGGCGTTTTGATGAAAAACAAGTAAGCTTTACTTTCAACATTAAACCCGTAAAAATGTAAAATTCATATTTTATATTGCCGTTACAGCTTTATATCGGCATATCTTTTCTACAAATCTCCCTGGAGGTAAATTATGAAAAAAGGTAAAATCAAAACTATGTTTTCCTATGGTGTTGGTGCTGTAGGTCTGGATTTAAGCTATGGTCTTTTTTATTCCTACCTTGCTAAATATTTAACCGATATTCTCCACCTGAATAAAAAATTCCTGCTGTTTTTAACCCCGATAGCAAGAATCTGGGACGGCATTAACGACCCGATGATGGGAACTATTGTTGACAACACAAAAACAAAAATGGGCAAATACCGCCCTTGGATTTTAATAGGTTCAACCTGCAACGCTATTGTTTTATCGCTTCTTTTCTCTAATCCCGGCTTTGAGCTTGGCGGAATTCCGCTTTACATATATGTTGCAATTCTCTATGTTGGCTGGGGAATGACTAACACAATGGCGGATATTCCGTATTGGTCAATGGTACCATCCTTTACAAGCGACCCGAAGGAGCGCAGCCTTATTGCAACAATTGCCCGCAGCTTTTCAGGTATAGGTCAAGGCATAATTTCAATTTTAACTCCTGTTGTTTTGCCCGTTTTAAGCGAAACCGTTTCCGGAGGAGAAAAAATTGCAGACGCTCGTTCATATAGCCTCTGGGCTATTATTTGCGCAGTTTGCCTTGTTGGCTTCTCAAGCCTCAGCGTTTTAAACACCAAGGAAAAGCATATTATAACTCCGAAAGAAAAATTCAATTTCAAAAAGATGTTTTCAATCGCCAAAAACGACGACCAGCTTCTTGTGTTTATGCTTTTTGCCATGCTTTCAAATGCAGGCTGGTATATGGTATCCGGCGTTGGAGTTTATTATTTTGACGTTGTTGTAGGCGACCCGGCAAAGCAGAGCGCCTTCAACCTTTTCGGCGCAGTCGGCTCAATTTTAGGCTTAGGCGTTATACCTGTAATGATGAAATTCACAACTCGCAGAAGAACATACCAAACATCTCTTATGCTTGCAATTTGCGGCTTCTTCGGTATGATGCTTTCTGTTAAAATTGCAAGCTCTTACCTTCTTATGAATATTTGCTATACTATCGCTTCAATCGGTATTGCTTCAATGTTTGTTTCTCAAACTGTTTTCCTTGCAGATATCGTTGACTACGGCGAAATCAAGCAAGGCTTCAGAAGCGAAAGCATCACCTTTTCTATGAAGGGCTTTTTGCAAAAAATGGCGTATACCATTCAAACGATTATTCTCTTTTCCGGCCTTGATATTTCAAAATACAATGAAAATCTCCACGCAGCCAATGCACCGGGAGTTAAAAACGCAATAAGCTTTATGATGCTTTGGGCGCCTGTTATTTTGCTTATACTTTCCTTCCTTGTATTCACCTTCAAATTTAAATTACATGGTGAATTTATGGAAAATATTACTGCACAGATAAACGAAAAAAGGGCTGAGGAAGAAAAGGTATAAATTCACATTTCTGTAATTATCTGTTTTAATTTTTTTAAAATTAAAACGGTATAATAAAAAAGGTGATAATATGAAAAAATTAAAGAAAATTATACCCCAAAAAGCAATGGGAGTGGTTTCGGGAATTGCTGTTTTGGCTTTAGGTTTATTTTTACTTATTAAGCCTCATACATCTCTTATAACGCTTTGCTCTCTATTCGGATTAGTTGCGCTCATTGCCGGTATAATCAAGGTTATAAACTATTTAGGCGATAAAAAAGAGCAAGCTGAAGCGCCTATTGATATTGTTTCGGGCGTTGCGCTTTTGGTTTGCGCCTTTGTTCTGCTCACCCATCCGAAATTTCTTTTATCAATATTGCCGTTTTTTATGGGAATAGGGGTTTTATTTTACGGCATTTCCTCTCTATTTTCAGCCCGAAGGGGCGGCGGATTTTTCCGCAAAATAATTGCAGTAGCTGTTATTGTTTTCGGCTTTTCGCTGATTATAAACCCATTTAAGGGTGCAACCGCTGTCACTTCAATGGTGGGCTTCGGGCTCTTCGCCTGGGGTGTTATTAAAATTGTTTCTGAATTTGTTTTCAACAAGCCTTCTATTATTCCTGATAATATTGATGGCGACGGATATAAAGAGGTTGAATTCAGGGATATATAAAAAATTTTGATAATTTATTTTTTTAATCAAATCTAAGCAAGGTGATATATTGAAAATTATCAGCATAATGCTCTCTTTAATTATTTGTCTTTCCTGCGTTATTTTCCCGGCTTGCGCGGAAGAAAACGTAGCAACCGGGGTAATTTCCTCCGAAAATATCGTTTCATATAATGCAGATGGTACACTTACCGTTGAAGCTGATGACGGTATACAGTATGTTGTGTTTATGGTTACAAATATTTTTTACAGTAACCTGGAGCCTTATGTTTCCGAAATGGTTACCCTCCACGGCGAAATTGACCCCACCTCTGACAGAATGTATGCCTTCGGTGTAGTTGGTCCTATGTGCATTACTCAATCTATAGAGCAAATGAATGCAGAGGTTAATTTTGTGTTTGCCCTGGCTGAAAAATATAATGTTCCTGTATTTTTCCAGATGGATGACTGCACAAACTATTCGCAGGATTTTGGTAACAATGCAACCACAGATGAAAACGGCAGTAAGTTTTACGATGATCCGGAGATGTGCGAATGGATAGCATTCCCTTCTCAAGATGAGGAATGGGGCGGACAAAGCTACGGTATGCTCCCCAGATGGCACTGCAACTGGAGCGGTGTTCCCTTTGCAACCCCCGGTGGCTTCCCCTGCTACAATTCCGAAAAATATCTTGCTTGGTATGAAAACCAGGTAACAGAAGGCTTCATTAAGCCACTGATGGAAAACTATAACCGTCTTAAAGCAGAGGGTAAAAGCTATCTTTTGGCAGGAATAAATACAGGCTGGGAAACGCAGATTCCCGATTACACAAATGATACATATGCATCCTTGTATGATTTTGAAAAAGCTCAGTATGGTATGCACGCACTCTATAATATGGGGTATAACGAGGCTTCTTTGAAAAAAGAAGCAGACGAGCGCATGATGAGCGTTGATGAGCTCAAAAGAGAGCTGCTTTACGGAGTACTTGCCGATTATATAGAGTTCACCTGTAAGATGTTTTTCGATGCGGGGGTTGAGAAAAGCAAGATATTCTCCCATATTGTATCAATATCCTCCTCACTCGGCTATTGCACAACAGTTTACCCTCCTACCTACGTTTGTATAAACGATTATTGCACTCCGGGTTGGACAATGAGTCCTAAAACTTGTCCTTATGACCTTGATTTGTTGGAAAAACAGCTTGCCGAAAACGGCAGAAATGAATATGTTAACGCTGAGGGCTACGCCCATTATGATGATGTTGCAACATGCACGGCATATTTTGAGGAAAGCCTGTGCGGTAACGCAAAGCTTATAACGGTTTTCGGCTATGACCAATCAACAGGCACTTACGGATATCAGAAATCCTCTGATTTTTATTTTGTTAAGGTAACAAAATCGTGGCTTGCCCGTGAAATAGGCTCCGATTATTATTGGAGCTCCCGACCTAATCTTGTAAATGCTAAAGATAACTGTAAGGAAAGCGGTTGCACAGGTACATATTCCAATGGTTTTTGCACGGTAAACAGCTCACATTACGAGAAACCTCTTTTTAATGAAAACGGAGGATATAAGATATCAAATGCCGGTCAGCTTTATTGGTTCGCTAACCTTGTAAACAACGGAACAACGAATGCAAAGGCTGAGCTTTGCGCTGATATTGTTATCAACACGGGCGTTATTGACGGTTCAGGCACATTGCAAAGCGGTTCCTTCCGTTCATGGACACCTATTGCCTTCGGAGAAGTAAATGTAATAGGTACCTACAATGGTGAAAAATTTACCGGAGTTTTTGACGGTAAGGGTTACACAATAAGAGGCTTATACGCAAACACATCCGACAGATATATAGGTCTGTTCGGATACAATGACACCGGCACAATTAAAAATGTAGGTGTTGTAGATTCATATTTTGCAGGCGACAGATATACCGGGGTAATTGCAGGCCAAAATGACGGCACCATAACAAACTGCTATTCCAACAGCACGGCAAACGCTTCCCGTTACACAGGCGGCATATCAGGCAATAACACAGGCACAATTTCAACCTGCTATAATGTTGGCAAAGCAATAGGTACTTCAAGCAGCGTTTTCAGCCCTACCTATTATGTAGGTGCCGTAAGCGGAGCAAGCAGCGGAAGCATTTCAAACTGCTTTTACCTTAGCGGTTGCGCTGCGGCAGGCGACTACGCCCAAAATGGTATCGGTGCAGGAAGAAATTCTACCACCGCTGACCAGGTCAATGTTACTACCGCTAAAGAAGCAAGCCAATTTTACAGCGGCGAGGTTGCATATTTATTGCAGGCTTCCAATACATCGCAAACCTGGGGTCAAAAGGGTAACGTTGTTAACACTCTGCCTTCTGTTTCCGGCAGAGAGCAATATGCCGTTGCCAAATACGACTCAGGCGTAGGCTATTCAATAGCCAGCCTTGGCGATGTAAACGATGATACATTAGTTAATGTAGATGATTATCAGATTTTCATAAATATTGCATTAAGCAATGAAAACACCGTTGATTCTTTCCCCGACAGGCAGACTTTTATGCGCGCAGATATTACGGGGGACTGGGTTATAGATGCTCTTGATGTGTACAATGTTTACAGAATGTATTTTGCTCAACATTCTGTTCCCATATATTTACCCGGTGACTTTGACGGTGACGGAATATGCACCGATGCAGATACAGAAAAAATAAAGGAAACCATAACAAACAAATACTTTGTTGGCAAGGGACCTTTATACTCTTGCGATTTCAACGGTGACGGATATCTGGATGATTGGGATTTAGAGTACGCTTACCGCGTTTCTGCTGAAGATAATTATGTTTACTTCAACACTAAATATGGTAAACATGAAAGAAATATTCTTGACCTTTATATTCCTAAGGATAAAAAGGTTGTCGGCTTAGTTCTTATGCTTCACGGCGGAGCATGGATGGGCGGCAGCAAGGAGGGATACAGAGGATGGCTTGAAGAATTTGCTGCCAAAGGTTATGCAAGTGCTGCGATTAACTACCGATATATTGATGACACCGTTAACCTTAACGATATTATGGATGATATCGAGCAAGCCGTTGCTTTAATAAAAGAAATAGGCGATTCTCATGGTATTCAAATATCGGGCTTTCTTTCAACAGGAGGCTCTGCAGGCGGACATCTGGCATTGCATTACGCTTATTCAAGAGCCGAAACCTCAGCCATACCTCCCGCAGCAGTAGTCAGCGATTGCGGCCCTGCTGATTTAGCTGATGAAAACTATTACTATAACGAGGATTTGCAAAAATTAAACGGTCTGGGTGACCAGGAATATGTTGCACAGATTCTCGGTTGGGCATGCGGTTATAAGCATACTTATGCTACAAGAGCTGAGGCAAAAGATGCTTTAAAAGCTGTTTCACCCATATATTATATAAACGAAAACACTGTTCCCACGGTAATAAATCATGGTATGGTTGACGATATAGTACCTTTCAGCAATGCAGTTGCTCTGGATGCAAAGCTGACTGAATACGGTATTGAGCACGTTTTTAATGCGTATCCCAATTCAGGCCACGGTTTAGATGCGGATGCAGAGAACATGGCATATGCCGAGGAGCTTTTGCAGGAGTATGTTGTTAAATATCTTGACTCGGTTGATAAATAAAAATTCATAAACAATCAGAAAGAGCTACAGGTTTACAGAATGTATACTTGTAGTTCTTTTTATTGCAAAGCTCTTTATTCCGCTAATTTCTGAAACCAATATAAAAATCCGAGACTCACTCTTCTTTGTGAATCTCGGATTTTTAAACTATTTTTTAAAAATTTGATTTAATTACAGCATATCTAAGGTTTGCTCATAAGCAGGGAGAAATTCTTCTAAGAAAACCTCTGCTTCCGGTATATTGGCTTCATAAATTCTTTTTCTTGTAGCGGATTCCGCCTCGCGAAACTCAGTGTTACCCGCCTTTCGCTCTTCAATGCATTTAATAAGCGCGCTTATTTTATCGGCAGCCTTTACCAAATGCCTGAGCTCTTCATCGTTTTCCTTTAAAAGAGGAGCAAACTCTTCTCTCAAATCCTGAGGAAGCTTACTTAAAAGCTTCTCGTTTGCAGAATCTTCGACCGCTTTAAATGCGCCTAATATATCCTCATTCTGATATTTAACCGGTGTTGGCATATCACCGGTTATAATTTCATGGGCATCGTGGTAAAGCCCTAAAACTGCGGCTCTGTCGGCATTGTAGCTTTTACCGAAGCGTTTATTACCGATAAGAGCAAGGGCATGGGCAATAACCGCCACCTCTTTGGAATGAGAATCAAGGCTTTCGCGCTCAGTATTGCGCATAAGTGCCCAACGGTCAATGTATTTCATCCTTGAAACCATTGCAAAAAAACTATAATTCATAACACTTTCCTTATTTAAACTTTATTTTAAAGGTTTTAATTTCAAACGGCTTAAATGCTGCGTTAAGAGAATTGCCTGAAAAATCAACAGCCTCATCCTGCTCTTCCATAAGGTTACATTCTGTTGCAGAAGCTATTTCATTGCAGAAGGTAAAGCTTGCAGATGTTTTACTGTTCCAGGTTTCGTAGGCGCGAACGATTAAAGCATCGCTATCCTCTGCAACCTTAACAGTTTCAATAACAACATTTTCTTTATCGCAGCTAACAAGAGAATAGCTTTGAGGAAGCGTTCCCTTGTGAGCCTCGCTGTAAACTGCATAAAGCGGGAAATTGACATTATAACCCTCTTTAATTACACCCGAATCATTCACTCTCTTTGAGTGGGGATAAATAGAGAATGTAAAGGAATGGTGCTCTCTGTCCTGAATCTTGTTGGGTCTTGTAGCGCAACGGAAAAGAGTTGGGCGGATTTTGCCATCCTTAACATCGCAACCATACTTACAGTCGTTGAGAACCGAAAGACCGAAGCTATTATCGGAAAGGTCTACCCATTTATGCATTGATTCCTCAAATTGAGCAAACTCCCATGTTGTGTTTGTTGTTGTGGAGCGCTCAACATTACCGAACTGAATATCAAAGGTTGCCCTTGTTGCATTAACGTCTACAGGGTAATTAGCCTTGAGAACAACATGGTCTTCATGCCAATCTGCTTCATAATCAACATCAATTCTCGGGAGTTCATTATAAACGCAATAATACTCCGTAAAGGTAGAATCGCGGAAGGCTCTTTCAACCTTATAAACTGCTCTTACTGCGCCCAGCTCAACCAGCTCGGCATTTTTAAAATCAAGCTCCCAGGAAACCTCATCAAAATAGCATTTAATATCCCATGCCTCGTGGTTATGGGGTCTGTCCTGATAAGCTACAACCTCGCCAACTGCTTCGCCCTCGGGGGAAACGCTTCTGCCGCTTTCCTTATGAATAAGCCTTGAAATATTACCTTTTTCATTAAAATCCACCTTAAAATACGGTGTTTCGGCATTTTTCAATGTGGCATTAACCTTCTCGAATTCAGTAGGCTTACCCGCTTTTACGGTATATGATGCATAGCCCTTAGAGGCAACATCTGCAATAAATGCCATTTTACCGTCAAAGGTTTTCTGATAAGCAATCTCTTCACCCTTCTCATCATACAAAGCAAATTCGCTTTGGCAGGGTACATCGCAAATTACAACATCATGGCGGTTAAAGCCGGTTGTGTTAAAAACAACAATGCTGTTTTCTTTAAGGTCAATCCTTGAAACAAGGGCGCTTTCCGCCTCACCTGCCATACGGCAGCCTGCTTCAAGAACATTTTCATAATCCCTTTTGCTGTCCTCATACACAACAGCGATTGAAGAGCCGGGAAGAATATCATGGAATTGGTTAAGAAGAATAAGCTTCCAATTCTCCAAAAGCTTTTCTTTAGGATAAGCAAAGCCTACCTCTTTATTAGCGATAGCCGAAAGAGTTTCAACATCGTGATAAAGGCATTCGCTCTTACGGTTATATTTTTTATTTCTTGCCTGGCTTGTGAGAGTTCCACGGTGGAATTCAAGGTACAATTCACCGCACCATTTGGGAAGGCGCTTATTTCCTGAAACCTGCTTTTCAAGATGGCGGAAAAACTCAAGGGATGGTGCTTGCTTAACAACGGGGCAGCCCTGTATACCCTTTTCCATTCTTCTGCCGTATTCAAGCATTTCAATGGTAGGACCTCCGCCTCCGTCACCAAAGCCGTAGGACATTAAGAAATCCTTTGAAAGGTCTTTTTGAGAATATCTCTTATAACCCCCTAAAACATAAAGGGGTCTTAATTTACTGTTATAGGTAGTCTGCCAATTTTTTCTTTCATCTGCCGTAACATGGCATGAGGGCGGGAAATGAGAAAGAACCTCAGTTCCGTCAATTCCCTTCCACATAAATGTATCATAAGGGAATTTATTATATTCATTCCAGCTTATTTTAGTTGTCATAAAATATTCCATTCCGCATTTTTTAATAAGCTGAGGAATTGCGGCAGAATACCCAAAAACATCAGGAAGCCACATAATTTTATTATCAACGCCAAATTCATCGCGGAAGAAACGTTTACCAACTAAAAACTGCCTTACGAGAGCTTCGCCTGAGGCAACATTTGTATCCGCCTCAACCCACATACTGCCCTCGGGCTCCCACCTGCCCTCTTTAACCCGCTTTTTGATTTCCTCAAAAACCTCAGGATAATCCTGCTTGATATAATCATAAAGCTGAGCCTGAGATGACATAAACTTATATTCGGGATATTCCTCCATAAGCTTTAAAACGGTTGAGAATGAGCGGCAGGCTTTATCTCTGGATTGGCGAACACGCCAAAGCCAGGCAACGTCAATATGAGTGTGGCCGATTGCCCAGCAGGTAGCCTCTTCAAATTTGCCGTAGAGATTTTTATCAAGGTATTCTGAAGCAGCCCTTGCCGATTCATGGAAAACCTCTCGGTTATTTGTGTCAATATTGAGAATATTGCATGCCTCATTTAAGGCTTTTAATATATTGACTCTGGCATCGCTGTCTTCACCCTTATATTTTGCCACCTTTAAAGGGGTAAGAATATCAAAGTATGTTTTAAAGGCGATATCATCAAACGCCTGAAGGCAAGCGCCCATCTGGATTTCGCCCTTCCACTCCCAATCATCAGAGTAAGCGTTTATATAAATTTCAAGCTCCTCGCCACCCTTTGCGCAAGGGGTAACGGTAACATATTGATGGTTGCTGTCGCCCCCTTGGGCAACCTTGCCGTTTATGTAAATAATAAATTGGGGGTTAACTCCATCCCATTCCCTTTGATAAGGCGTTAATGTATAAATAATATGTTGACCCTTAAATTCATCAGGAATTTTTACAGTTTGCTTAAACCAGCAGTAGCACTCGCGGTAGCCCCAATAATCTTTATTTGCTTTAAATGGAATCCATTCTCCCTCATCTTTCTGAGCAAAAGTGTATTGACCATCGCGGTAATAAAAATCCCCTGTACCAACGCTATCGATAATAACAAATTTATTGTACATATCTCGCATAAGCTGATTGATACGACCGCTTAACATATATCTTTCACTATTCTTATCGTGAAAATCAATTTCAAAATGCGCCATAAAGCAAAACCTCACATTTACCTTTTGAAGGATATTGTGCTAATAATATCACAGAATATGTTGTTTTACAATAATTTAACTGAAAAAATAAGGGCGATTATCGTTACATTTCATAGTTGACAAGCCCGAAAATAAAAAGTAAAATATAGGGTAAATATATTTATAAAGGAGCGATTGAAATGGCACATTATTGCAACGAGCCTTCAAGAACATTCAGCGAATATTTGCTTATCCCCGGTTACACAGGTCCTGATTGTATTCCGGCAAATGTAGATTTAAAAACCCCCCTTTGCAAATTTAAAAAAGGCGAAAAATCCCCCATCACATTGAATATACCTATGGTTTCTGCA
Organism: Acutalibacteraceae bacterium; assembly: GCA_045604445.1. GTDB lineage: Bacteria > Bacillota > Clostridia > Oscillospirales > Acutalibacteraceae > DTU089. The sequence continues at coordinate 1,566 of JAZUOA010000152.1, read as the reverse complement.
ATTATGCAGTCCGTTTCAAACGATACCTTAGCTATTGCTCTCGCTAAGGAAGGCGGTATTTCCTTTATTTACGGCTCTCAGTCTATTGAGGATGAAGCCGCAATGGTAGCAAGAGTTAAAAGCTATAAGGCAGGCTTCGTGCTCAGCGATTCTAACCTTTGCCCCGACAATACGCTTGCTGATGTTGTTGAGCTTTACGACAGATTAGGCCACTCAACAATGGCAGTTACCGACAACGGCACTGCAAACGGCAAGCTTCTCGGCGTTGTTACATCCCGCGATTACAGAATCAGCCGTATGCCTCTCGATTTAAAGGTAAGCGAATTTATGACTCCTTTAGATAAGCTTGTTACCGCTCCTGCTTCCACCTCTCTTAAGGAAGCTAACGATATTATCTGGGAAAACAAGCTCAACTCTCTCCCCATTATCGATGATAACGGCAAGCTTATGTATTTTGTTTTCCGTAAGGATTATTCACAGCACAAGGAAAATCCTCAGGAAATTCTTGATAACCAGAAGAGATATATGGTTGGCGCAGGTATCAACACCCGCGACTATGAAGAGCGCGTTCCGGCTCTTGTTGAAGCAGGTGCAGATGTTCTTTGCATCGACTCCTCGGAGGGCTACACTGAATGGCAAAAAAGAACAATCGCATTTATCCGCGAAAAATATGGCGACACCGTTAAGGTTGGTGCAGGTAACGTTGTAGACCGCGATGGCTTCCGCTTCCTTGCAGAAGCAGGCGCCGATTTTATTAAGGTTGGTATCGGCGGCGGCTCAATTTGCATTACCCGCGAAACAAAGGGTATAGGTCGCGGACAGGCTACCGCTCTTATTGGGGTTGCCGCAGCCCGCGATGAATATTTCGAGGAAACAGGCGTTTATGTTCCGATTTGTTCAGATGGCGGTATCGTTCACGATTACCATATGACACTCGCTCTTGCAATGGGTGCCGATTTTATGATGCTTGGCAGATATTTTGCAAGATTTGACGAAAGCCCCACACCTAAGCTCAACATCAACGGCACTTATGTTAAAGAATATTGGGGCGAGGGCTCAAACAGAGCAAGGAACTGGCAAAGATATGACCTTGGCGGTTCTTCAAAGCTTTCATTTGAAGAGGGCGTTGACTCTTACGTTACTTATGCCGGCTCTCTTCACGATAATGTTACAAAGAGCCTTTACAAAGTAAAATCAACTATGTGCAACTGCGGCGTTGTTACAATCCCCGATTTACAAAGAGATGCTAAGCTCACTCTTGTTTCGGCAACAAGCATTGTTGAAGGCGGCGCTCATGACGTTACACTTAAAACAAGCACAGGAAATATAAGATAAATTCAAAGGGCTGTAAAAAAAGCGCAGACCGCACAAAACTATATAAAGCAAGGGACTTTCGCAGGTTTCAAAGCCTGTAAAAGTCCCGTTTTTTTTATAAACACATAAATAAAGAGAATTATTTGTGTTTTGTTCTACAAACAAACCTCGCCACTCGACGTACCTTTGTACGCCTTCGGGTAACCAAAAACACGGCTAAAGCCTTGTTTTTGCTCGGTTTGTTCGTTCTGC
>JAZUOA010000151.1:0-3312 GCA_045604445.1 Acutalibacteraceae bacterium | reverse complement strand
TCCATAATTGAATTCTTTTCATGAGTATCAGGATTAGAAATAACAGCAGCAATTGTGCATTCCGAACCTGTTCCGGCAGTTGTAGGAACTGCAAAGAAAGGGGGCAGCTTCTTTAAAATTTTAAGAACGCCTCTCATATCGGAGGGAGTTTGCTTAGGTTTAGCCACCCTGGCCGCAGTAACCTTAGCGCAGTCCATGGGAGAACCTCCGCCAAAGGCAATGAAACCTTGGCAACCATTTTCTTTATACATTTTAAGGGCGTCTTCAACATTATAGATTGTTGGGTTAGGTTGAACACTATCAAAAACAGAATATTTAATACCCGCTTTTTCTAATGATTCAAAAAGTGGATTGAGAAGACCAAGACCCATTAAGCCTTCATCAGTTACAACAAGAACGTTGTTAAGACCTTCGCTTTTAACAAGCTCAGGTAATTGCAGAACAGAACCCGCACCCTTTATAAGCTTTGGGGGAGTCCAATCAAGAAAATTCACTGCAAATTTCATTGTTTTTTGATAGGCTCTGTAATAAGTGTGTTTTATACTCATAATTCCCTCCGTGAAAAATTATTTTATTGTTTATTGATTTTATCTTTTAAATCGCTTAAAAGATCTTCTAAAAGCTTATCCTGCTTAGTCATTCCGTCCTTTAGGAAAGGGAAAGCCTTGAAGAGCCTTTTCTTTGATTTATTCCTTTTTTCTGTGAATTCGTTCTTTAAATTATCATAATTTGCTCGTTGCTCTGCATATTTTTCTTCAAGCTCTTTTTTATCAAAGGCTTTAATACCTATAGTTGAATAAACGTAAACAGCAAAGTCGCTTATATCATTCGAAATTTTCTCAAATTTGCTGGACATATTGCGTATTCCTAAAGCGTTAATCACAGTATCCAACAAATCAAAAGCAAATATTGTTAAGAAAATATAGGTTAAAATCTTTCGGGATTCCGGATTAACCTGCCCAACCAGATAATAATCTACAATAGGTTCAAGAATAAAAACAAACAAGCAGGAGCAAGTGCCCCAGTAAAGCGTGTGAGTTAAACAAATTCTGCCTTGAATATTAAACTTTTTATTTGAATAATCCCACCATCGAGCATGAAACAATTTTTCCATAATGTAGCTTGTCATAAATTCAACTATATCGCAAAGGATCATACCTGAAACAAAAATAACAAGCTCATTTAACCATAAATTTGTCGTTAAATTTCTTAAAGGAACGAGACATATCATCATAACAAGTGCACCAACGCCATAAATCGGACAAATAGGTCCTCTTAAAAAACCTCTGTTTATCCATTTTTTGGGACGTATGGAACAATAGCAGGATTCAAAAAACCAACCAATAAAGCTATAAAAGAAGAAATAGAAAATATAATCTAATATGCTCATTCTTCACCACCTATTCCGGTTAAGGCATGAAACCTTTTTTGGTACTTAGTTGAGGTTGAATAAATCATTTCAATTGTGGCACAGTATTTATCCATTGTAGTAACAACCATACTTTCAAGATACCTTGGCGGAATTATAGTTAATGGCCACATATGTTTTTTTATTATATCTACTTCTTTTTTATTAAGAGTACCGCAAAGGTAAAATGCATTTTTTAACGCAGTTTTGGGATGCCTGTATCCGTGTAGTTTATGGCTTAAATCATCCTCGCGCCAATCATAATAAAATAAATCATGCATTGTTGCAGCTCGGGCTGTGCTTTTAAAATCCAGCCCTAATCTGCGAGAAACAAGAAAGCTTAAATATGCAACACTCCTGATGTGCTGTAATCGATTAATTTTAAAATGCTGTTCAAACTTTTCAAGAGATTGCAATTGAGCAGAGTTATAAATATCTCCCGCAACTCTTAAATAATTTTGCCAGTCAGGCGTATCCATTCGGTAAGAGGAAATGTAAGCCTCATATAATTTATTCATATAATCACCGAATAATTATAACAAAATTGTTTGCTAAAACTGCAAAAATAGTTCTTTTAAAACAGTTCTTTTAGATTTATTTTATAATTTTATGGAACACTTTTTTGCCCTTTTTAATTATCACATAACCTTTTTCAAAATCTGAAAGGGGGATGAGATAATTGGGTTCTGAAATTTTAACATCATCAACGCTAACGCCACCCTGTTGAATAAGGCGCCTTGCTTCACCGCGTGAAGGGCAAAGATTTGCTTTGGTAAGCGCATCAATAATGTTAAGACCATCTGCCGAGAAATCTTCTTCACTAAGAGTAGTTGAAGGCATATTTTCTGAATTTCCTGCGCCTGCAAAAATAGCTTTAGCAGCAGACTGTGCCTTTTCAGCTTCATCTTTACCGTGAACAAGTGCAGTAAGCTCATAAGCAAGAATTTCTTTAGCCTTATTAAGTTGGCTGCCTTCCCATTTATCCATTTCATCAATTTGCTCTAAAGGAAGGAAAGTGAGCATACGAATGCATTTTAAAACGTCACCGTCTGCAACATTTCTCCAATATTGATAAAAATCGTAAGGACTTGTTTTATTTGCATCAAGCCAAACTGCGTTACCTGCGGTTTTGCCCATTTTCTTACCTTGAGAGTCGGTGAGGAGAGTAATCGTCATAGCGTGAGCATCTTTACCTAATTTTTTTCGAATAAGCTCAGTGCCACCCAACATATTACTCCATTGATCATCTCCGCCAAACTGCATATTACAGCCATAATTTTTAAAAAGATAATAGAAATCGTAGCTCTGCATAATCATATAATTGAATTCAAGGAAACTAAGCCCCTTTTCCATTCTTTGCTTATAACATTCTGCACGAAGCATATTATTAACAGAGAAGCAAGCGCCAACCTCTCTCAAAAGCTCAACATAATTAAGGTTAAGAAGCCATTCAGCGTTGTTAACCATCTGAGCTTTACCCTCGCCAAATTCAATAAAACGCTCCATTTGGCGCTTAAAACAATCAGCATTGTGGGCTATATCTTCTTTAGTAAGCATTTTTCTCATATCAGTTCTTCCGGAGGGGTCACCGATCATTGTTGTACCACCGCCGATAAGTGCGATAGGTTGGTTACCTGCCATCTGCAAACGTTTCATAAGAGTTAAAGCCATAAAATGACCTGCTGTAAGGCTATCTGCAGTACAGTCAAATCCAATATAAAATTTAGCTTTTCCGCTGTTAATCATTTCGCGAATTTCTGTTTCGTTTGTAACCTGAGCAATAAGCCCGCGCGCTACTAATTCTTCATAAATACCCATTTCAAAAACTCCTGTTTCGATATTTTTACATACACCAAAATTATATTATATTTACATATAAATGTCAATGAATAAATGGAAGCTTT
>JAZUOA010000150.1:0-15715 GCA_045604445.1 Acutalibacteraceae bacterium | reverse complement strand
GAAGTTGAAAAAGAACTTTGGCAGGAAGATGCAAAGGGTATTGAAGAATTTTACGCTAAATTTGGCGACAAACTTCCCCCTGTTCTTGCAGAACAGCTTGCAACTCTTAAAAAGAATGTTGAATAGTAGATTTATAAAGGGTTATGCTTTTGCATAGCCCTTAAAATCTTTGTTTAGAAATCTGTAAAAATAACACTAAGAAAGAAGTAATTTCAATGGCAAAGCTTACAAGAGATAACAAGGACGGTATTTATTCACTTATGCTTACTCCATTTTTTGAGGACAGAAGCATTGACTATAATACATACGAGGAATATGCAGATTGGCAGGTTTCTCAAGGCGTTGAGCATCTTTTCGCAGTATGCGGAAGCTCTGAAATGAGAGAGCTTACCCTTGAAGAAAGGCTTAAATTAGCTACACTTACCGTTAAGCATAAGGGTGAAACAACAGTTGTTGCAACTGCTAACATCGAACCAACTAAAGAAGAAAACCTTGAAGAAATTAAGAAAATGGAGCAAACCGGTGTTGATGGCTTAGTTCTTACAACAAAAGGTATGGGAGATGACGATGAGAAGCTTGTTTCTTACATAAGAGAATTAGCAGAAAGCACAACGCTCCCTGTGTTCCTTTATGAATTCCCCGGCTTTCAACCTCATAAAATGAGCGGTAAGGCTTACGGTGAGCTTACAAAGGATGGTCTTATTTGGGGCATCAAGGACACAACCTGTTCTTTAGAAAAAATCAAGGATAAAATTGATAACAAGCACGAATCAACAATTATTCAGGCAAATATGCCCTATCTTTTTGATTCCTATATCGCAGGTGCAAGAGGCGTTATGGCAACACCCACATCCTGCGGCGGTGCATTCTTCCAAAGATTCCACGAAGCATTTATCAACGGCGATATGGCTCTCGCAGAACAACGCTACAATGAAATTATACTTCTTGATAACGCTATCAACGATGGTTTTTGCGCAAGTGCAAAAGAGCTTATAAGGCTTCAAGGTATTAAAAACTTTAATTGGTACACAAGAGGCTCCCACAACCTTGACAGCGCAAGACTTCGCTCACTTAAATCTTTCCATGATTGGTGCGTAGCAAACGGACTTATGAAATAAAATACCAAAAGAAACCATTGATGCAAACCATTAATGGTTTCTTTTTTCGATATCCGCCATTTACATTTAACAATAATTATATTATAATTTATTACATAACTATGGTTAATTAAGGTGATAAAATGATTGATATTAAAGGCTATATCCTTGCTGCATTTGGTGGTTTTTTAGGCGTTTGCGAACACATAAAACTAACAATTTATTCAAGACGAGCTTGGAAATTACAAAAAAATACAATAAGACGTCTTATGAAAACAAACAAATCTACCGTTTACGGAAAAAAGAACAAATTCAAGGATGTTAAATCTATTGAAGATTATCAGAGAATTGTTCCTCTTTCATCTTACGCAGACTACGATAAATATGTTTGGCGAATGGCGGAAGGCGAAAAAGGTCTTTTAACAAATTTTCCGGTAAGGCGTTTTACCGAAAGCTCAGGCAGCACAGGTAAGCAAAAATTAGTTCCGTTATCCTTTTGGGCTGAATGGGTTGCTCAATGCTTTGGTTTTTCCGCTCCCGTTGGCTGTGCTGTTAAATGGTTTTTAAAGAAAGGTAAAATTCTCCCTCCCCAAAAAGGCTTATTAACTGCCGAAACCACCAAAAGAAAGGTTAAAGGCGGAACAATAAGCTGCCTATCATCAATCCCATTATTAAACCTTAAACCACTTGTACCCTTTTTTACCACATCCCCCAAAGAAGTGCTTTTTCCTGAACCCGGTGTAGATATGGATATGCACTACCTGAAGTTACGTTTCGCTCTTCCAAGCAAAAAGGTTAGCTACCTTGGAACTATTTTCATTACAACCCTTGAATCTATGTTTTTCTATATGGAAGAAAACTGGGAAATGCTTTGTGATGATATTGAAAAAGGTATTATCAACGATAGCATTAATGTGCCTAAGGAAATTAGAACTAAATACAATAAAAAGCTTAAACCAAATCCCAAAAGAGCGGAAGAATTAAGAAGAGAATTCAGAAAAGGCTTTGATGAATCACCTATAATTCCTCGAATATGGCCCAATGTTGGTTGGATGTATGGTATGGGTACCGGTTCTTTAAGCTTCTATGCAAAGAAGCTCAGAAGATATATTGGTGACGATATCCCGATGCATTATCTGGGATATACCGCAACAGAAGCATTTATGGCTGTCCCTATTGAATTAAATTCTTTTGAATATGTTTTACTCCCTCAGAACGGTTTCTATGAATTCCGACCAATTGAGCAAGAGGGCTATGATAATCTTCTCACAATAAAAGACCTTGAGGTTGGCAAAGAATATGAGATTATCTTGACTAATATGAGCGGTTTTTATCGATACAGAATTGAAGATGTTATTAAGGTTACAGGCTATTATAATCAATCACCCAAAATAACATTCTGCTATCGCCTCAATCAGATTGCAAATATAAGTGGCGAAAAGGTAAGCTCGCTTGCCTTTGATGAAATTGTTGCTAATATGTCTGAAGAATCAGGTGATTTATATATAGGCTACAGCATTTATGCCGATAGAAGCACATCACCCGGTCATTACAAGCTTTTTCTTGAACTTGCTGAAGATATAAGCCAAGAAAAGAAAAACAACTACAATGCTCTTTTTGAAGAAAAACTTTGGAAGGGCAACGTATCGGTTGAGCCGCTTATTAAAAGCGGTGCCTTAGGTCATCCTGAAGTGATTTTCCTTAAAAAGGGAACCTACGATGATTACCGCGAAGTTTTAAGAAAAAGAGGAGCTAATCTTAATCAGGTTAAACCTATTAAGGTTATTGATAACGATGAGAAAAGAGAGTTCTTTTTCTCTCATAAAGAGGACTAATATGAATTTTAATCCAACTAATGAAGCAAACGCTTTAAAAAGAAAGGGCTTAACTGACGATAAGGTTATAAAGGATTTAATTGCTTTTAAACAAAAGAAGCCTCAACTTTTGAAAAATAAGCTTCCAACGGAAATGTATGATAAAGTTAATTTAATGTGCCGGAAATATATGGACAGGATGGCGCGCTTTGAGGTTGATTACAATTTCTTAATTAACGAAGAAGCTTTTAAAAATGTTGCCGTTTGCGCTTTAGAAAGCGCACCTTGTTTACATTCAAAGGTTATAACAAATCCTTTTACGCCATATTGGAAAGTGGAGGATTATAACATCAACGAATTTGTTATTTGTAAAGAAGTTGATGATCTTGAAAAAGCAAGAAAAGAATTCTTTGCAAAGGAAATTCCTCTTTCAAGCAATATTCAAATGAATATAGGGATATTCTACCGCGAAAACAAAACTTACATATGCTTTATATGGAATCATATGTTAATGGATGGTGGTGGTTTTAAGGCGTTTTGGGCAGACTTTTCAAAAGCCTATTCCGATTACGTTTTAAAAGCTATCTCCCCTCTTTGCTTCTCAACAGGCTCAAGAAGGTATACTGAAGTATACAAGGATATGGAGCCCTCGTTAAAAAAGAAAGCAAAACTCCAATTTGCTAATATTGCACCTATAGATAAGCACCGATTTCCTTTCGAAAATAATAACATTGAAAAGAATGTTATAATCGTTTCAAGGCAAATTGATGAAGAATATTTTACGAAGGCAAAAAGCTTTGCAAAAGAACAAGGGGCAACAGTTAACGATTTGCTTGTTGCTTCATATATTGATGCTCTTAAAAAAGTTGCAAATTTTAAAAGCGATGAAAGCATCAGCGTTTCATGCGCGACAGATTTAAGACGCCACATAAAGGATTTATCTGCAATTGGATATACAAACCACGTTTCCTTCAGCCATTGTGCCATTGAACAAATTGGTTATGATTTAAAAGAAACGCTTTCTCTCGTAAGCAAAAAAACAAAAGAAATCAAGGCCGATGAATTTATGGGACTTCACGGTCTTCCCCTTTTAAATATCGGCTACAAAACTATGATATACCTTCAGGCAGAGCCTGTTGTTAAATTATTTTACAGAAACCCAACGCTTTCTGTAAGCAACGTTGGCGCTATTGATACAGAAGCCTTCTCTTTAGCCGGAAACAAACCATTTTCTGCCTTTGTTGCAGGGGCTGCAAAAAACAAACCCTGCGCCGTTATGACAGCTTTGAGCATAAATGGAATGTTAAGTGTTTCAATGTGCCTTAGAGGTAACAAAAACGATGAAGATATACTTGAAAAATTCTTTACAGAATACGAAAACAACATAAAAAATCTTCCTGCAAGCTAACTTGCAGGAAGATTTTTTAATCATTAGTTAATGCTTTAATATATTTTTTAAAGAAAGCAACGCCACCTTCAAGAGAAGAAATCGGGATTCTTTCGTTTGTTCCATGGGTTGTAAGAAGAAGAGCTGTGTCCATAAGAAATGGTGAATAACGATAAATATTATCGCAAACATCCTCATATTGACGGGCATCAGTTCCTCCCATAACAAGATAAGGAGCAACAATGGCTTTAGAATCCATGGATTTACAGATATCTCTTATAGCATTGAACGCTCTTGAATCTGTGGGAGAAATTTTTGAAGGATTTTTACCACTGACTAATTTTATTTCTGCTTTAGGACCTGCGCATTTTCTAATATGAGCTTCAACATCCTCTATAGTCTGACCAGGCATAATGCGGAAGTTAACATTAACAGTTGCTTTTTGAGGAAGAACATTGGGTGCAGGGCTACCACTTGCCATAGTAACTGCTGTTGTAGTTCTCATCATTGACGCAACAGGCGGAATTTCAGAGCAAATCTTTGTTATAAGGGGTTTAAGAACCGGAAGATTGCTCATAACACATCTTATGGGATAGGTTGTATTCTTTCCGATTTCATTAAAGAGAGAATATAGCTGAGGTGTAAGCTCCGCTTTAAATTGATTATTTTCAAGTTTACAAACAATCCTTGAAAGCTCGCCTAAAGCACTATGCTTAGGAGGTTGAGAAGAATGACCTCCCTTAGCATTCACTGAAATTTCAAAGTCAACATGCCCTTTCTCCGCAATTCCTACGCCTGCAAGATGACCATCAATAACCTTATCAACCTTCGCCTCAAGAATTGCGCCGCCTTCATCAAGAACGCTATCAAGTCTGATTCCGCGCTCTTTAAACCAACGCATCATACAATCAGCACCACAGGTTTCATCCTCAGCCATGACCTCTTCATTATGACCAAAGCAGAGATAAACATCTCTTTCAGGCACATACCCTTCTTCAAGAAGGGTTTCAACTGCTTCCATAACACCAATAAGGTGGTTTTTCATATCGATAGCGCCTCTGCCCCAAAGGAAACCTTCAGCAACTTCACCGCTGAATGCAGGGTATTTCCAATCGGCTTCTGTTCCCGGCGTAACAGGAACAACATCCTGGTGCGAAAGAAGACAAATTGGTTCTTTCTCAGGATGAGAGCTTTTCCAATGGTACATCAAGCTACGGGTGGCAATGATTTGCTTATCAAGATTCTTATGAATAAGCGGATATGCACTCTCCAAAAAAGAATGGAATTCATCAAATGTTGACCAATCAACAACGCTTTCATCTCTGTTGGCAATTGTGGGAATTTTAATTGCAGCGGAAAGATTTTTAATAAATCTTTCAACATCAACCTTTTCGCTCTCAGAATTTTGAAAAATAGTAACAGGGGCAGCCTTATATGTAGTAGCAGCGCGAACCATACTAACTCCAACACCTGTTAAAGCTGCGACGCCTAAACCCTTTGCAAGAAAAGATGTTTTTTTCATTATATCACTCCTAAATCAACAATAATTAAAACAATGACATTTGGTCGCTTTCGGGTAAATCTCCGAATGCACCGCAAGATTTAAGCAATTCAATAGTTGATTTACCGGCACCTGAACGAATCGCAAAATCTTCAATTGATGAGAAAGCAGGTCCACCATCATCCCGTGCCTTAGCAAGCTGTTCAGCGGCAGCACCACCAACACCTGCAAGAGCAGCAAAGGGCATTCTGATTTTGCCATTCTCGGGAACATATGAATCAGCAGTTGATTTATAAATATCAATCGGTAAAAATTCAATGCCTCGAACCATTGCTTCGTAAACTATCATCATAATAACGGATTTTGCCTTTTCAGCCTGAGAGGCTTCCAAGCCTTTATCCTTAATCATTTTAAGAAGAGTTCCGGTTGCAGCCTTGCCTTTTGCCATAGCAGGCGCATCAACATCATCACCGCGAACTGTAAGATAAGCACAATAGTACTCCAGAGGCTTATAAACCTTAAACCAAGCAAGGCGCAAGGATGCAATAATATATGCAGCGGCATGAGCCTTAGGAAACATATACTGAATTTTTTTACAAGAATCAATATACCATTCAGGAACACCATGGTCGCGCATAAGCTTCTCTTGTTCGGGTTTAAGTTGCTTATTCTTTTTACGCACATCCTCCATAATGTCAAAAGCATCTTTAGGCTCCAACCCTTTATGAAGAAGGTAAACCATAATGCTGTCACGAGTACCAATAACCTCTGAAATAGTGCAGGTTCCTGCTTTGATAAGATCCTGAGCATTGCCTAACCACACGGCAGTACCGTGAGAAAGACCGGCAATCTGAATAAGGTCGGCAAAAGTCTGAGGTCTCGCTTCTAACAACATTCCCTTTGTGAAATCCGTACCCATTTCAGGAATTGAAAGGGTGCCTGTTGGCCAACCAAGCTCCTCAGCAGTTATGCCCAATGGTTCGGGACTTGTGCAAAGCTCATAAAGCTTCCTGTCGCTTATATCAATATCTAAAACATCTATACCTGTTAAATCAGTTAAATGCTTGTAAATAGTAGGAACATCATGACCGAGTTCATCAAGCTTTAAAAGAGTATCATGCATAGAGTTAAAATCAAAGTGGGTTGTGATAATATCCTTTGTGGTATCATCTGCAGGTCTTTGAACGGGAGTAAAATCCTCTACCTCATAGGTATTGGGAACAACAACCATACCACCCGGATGCTGACCCGTTGTGCGTTTAACACCGGTACAGCCAATTGTTAAACGATCAATCTCAGCCTTGGTCATTACAAGACCGCGTTCATCAATATACTTTTTAACAAATCCGTAAGCAGTTTTATCTGCTACACCTGAAATTGTGCCTGCCTTAAAAACATATGCTTTTCCGAATAACTCTTCGGTATATTTATGAGATTGAGCCTGATATTCGCCTGCGAAGTTAAGGTCGATATCGGGAGATTTATCGCCAAAGAAGCCCAGGAATGTTTCGAAAGGAATTTCGTGGCCATCTCTTACAAGAGGTGTGTTACAATCGGGGCAATTTTTTTCAGGCAAATCAAAGCCCGAACCCACTTCATTATGAAGAAAGAATTCTGTATATTTACAATTAGGGCATCGATAATGAGGTTGAAGCGGATTAACCTCAGAAATGCCTGCCATTATGGCAACAAAAGAAGAACCAACCGAACCACGGGAACCAACATAATATCCGCACTCCTCAGAATGCTTAACCAGAAGCCTTGCAATCATATAAAGACCGGCAAAGCCATTAGCTATAATTGATTTAAGCTCTCTTTCAAGCCTTTCCGCAACAACCTGAGGAACGGGATCACCATACCATTCCTTTGCTCTTTCCCAACAACAATTAGTTAAATCTTCTTCCGCTCCCGGAATTACCGGGTTAAAGGTTCCGTCAGGAATGGGTAATATACCCGGTTCAATCATATCCGCAATGATATTTGTGTTAGTAATAACAACCTCTTTCGCAGTTTCTTCACCCAGGTATGCAAAATCTTCAAGCATTTCGGCAGTTGTTTTTAAATAAAGCGGTGCTTGATTATCTGCGTCTTTGAAGCCCTGACCCGCCATTAAAATAGCTCGGAACTTAGCATCGTTTTTATTAAGAAAATGAACGTCACCTGTAGCAACAGTTTTTTTGCCTAATTCATCACCTAAATTTATGATTACCCTATTTAACCTTTGAATATCTTCATATGAATTTATATTTTCATACTCACCATCAGTTTTCATTATCATAAATTCATTGTTACCTGTTGGTTGAATTTCAAGATAATCATAAAAAGAAGCAATTTCTAAAAGCTCTTCATGGTTTTTCCCCTCTAAAAGAGCTCTATAAAGCTCACCTGCTTCGCATGCGCTACCAATAATCAAGCCCTCGCGCATTTTATTAACCATGCTTTTCGGCATTCTTGGTCTTTTAAAGAAATAATCAATATTAGAGGCAGAAATAAGCTTATATAAATTTTTTAAACCAACTTTATTTTTAACAAGAATAATACAATGGTAGTATCTGTCCTTCTTTATTTCCTCTTTTGATTTTAAAGAACCATCTTCATTATAATCGTTAACAAGATAACATTCACAACCATAAATGATTTTAAAATCACTACCACGCGCTGTGTTACAAGCCTCGGGGAAAGCCTGAACGCAACCATGGTCTGTAATTGCAATAGCTTTATGCCCCCACTTCATTGCTCTTTTAACGATAGATTTCGCACTGCTCATACCATCCATCGCAGACATATTTGTATGAAGATGAAGCTCAACGCGCTTTTCCTCTGCTTCATCAACAGGCTCAACCTTATTGATAGTAGCAATAGAGTAAGGTCTTATAATGTAGTCCTTTTTAAATTCATTATAAGAAAGTGTGCCTCTTACAATTACTGTCAAGCCGTTGGTAATCTGATCCTTAACATATTCAAGCTTTTCTTTTTCATCAATCATACTACAACAAAATGAACCTGTGTCATCCGTTATGCTGAAATCAATAATATATCTTGTACCGTCCTTGTTTTCACGTACTTCACTCTTAAAGATTTCGCCCCAAACAAGAACCTGAGCCTTTTCATACACCTCGTCACCGAATTTAATTTCTTCCATAGCTTTAGGCTTAGCATATTTAAAGTTACCCAAAATCGGTTTAACAGTTGTAAAATCAAGCGGAATATCATCAAAGTTTTCATATTGAGGTAATGTTGGCTTTGACGAAACCATATTAGCAGAATCAATTTCCTGCTGTTTTTTCAGAAACTCCTCTTCATTTGAGTCCTGACCGATAAATTCAACAGTTATATCACGATTGAAATGTGACTTTATGTATTCTTCAAGGAATTTATCTGCACCTGCATTTTTACAAATATCTCTACCGCTTTTAAGGAAATTGACGGTAAAAGTATCACCTGTAAAGCTTGTATCTATATTTTCAAAAAAACCATTTGTCTGAGGAACATTTACTCTTACTACCTTCAAAAGCACAGGGAAACAATTATCATTCAATGCTTCAGGTGGTAAAACATATTCAAATTCAACTGATTTAAAACGAAGAGCTGTTTTAATCTCATTTGCAACTGCTTTAAGACACATAATGTTATAAAAAGCATCAACGTGCAAAAGAGCGCTCATTGTCATATTTTCTTTATTTATCTCTAAATCGGTGAAAGAAGTGTTCTTGAGCATATCGCGATACTTTTGCGTTGCAACATATTCACCGAATATATCCAAAAAGTTATACATCATATTTTTTCAATTTCGTAAAGAAGTTCTTTTACGATATCTCTCTCGGATACCTTTCGTAAAATTTTACCTTTTTTAAATAAAACAGCGCAACCGTCGCCACCCGCAATACCTATATCAGCTTCTCGGGCTTCACCGGGGCCATTAACAACACAACCCATTACGGCAATTTTAATGGGCTTTTTAATATTTTTTACAGCATCCTCAACCTGATTTGCTAAAGTAACTAAATCAATTTTTGTTCTGCCGCAAGTAGGACAAGCAACAATCTGAGGTGTTTCTACTCTTAAATTTAGAGCTTTAAGAATATCTCGTGCGGCATAAATTTCTTTAACAGGATCATCTGTTATAGACACTCTTACGGTGTCACCTATTCCTTTAGCTAAAAGTGAACCTATACCAATCGATGATTTGATTAAAGAGCTTCGTTCTGTTCCTGCCTCGGTAACACCTAAATGAAGAGGATAATCGCATCTTTCTGAAACGAGCGTGTAAGCTTCAATCATATTTCTGACATCTGAAGATTTAATTGAAATAATAGTATTATAAAAATCACAATCTTCAAGCATTTTCACATGGCGAAAAGCACTTTCAACCATCGCTTGAGGTGTTGCACCACCAAATTTATCAAGTAAATCCTTTTCAACAGAACCCGAATTAACACCAATTCTGATAGGAACATTTTTCTTCTGACAAGCATCCGCAACAATTGCTACCTTTTCGCCCGAACCGATATTACCGGGGTTAATACGTATTTTATCAACACCCGCCTCCAGACTTTCAAGAGCAAGCCGATAATCAAAATGAATATCAGCAACGAGCGGTATACTTGATTTTTCTTTAAGCTTACCGAGCACCTTAACAGCTTCAATATCAGGAACTGCCATTCGCACTATTTCGCAACCTGCTTCTTCGAGTGCTTTTAATTGTTTGAAATTTTTCTCATAATCTTCAGCAGGTGCATTAAGCATAGACTGAATTGCTATGGGAGCATCAGAACCGATTTTTAAATTTCCAACAGTAACCTGCCTTGTTTTTCTTCTCATAATAAACACCATTAAAATTGTTTTATAATATCACTTACTGAAACAATAGCCATAAAAATAAGCAAAAGCACCAATCCGATTGTATGAACAAGACCTTCTTTTTTTGCAGGAATTGGTTTACGCCTGATTATTTCTATAAAAATAAAGAACAACCTACCACCATCAAGTGCAGGAAGTGGTAAAAGATTAAATACACCTACGTTGATAGTAATCATAGATAAAAAGTTAAGAGCAGTAAGAAGTTTATCAGAAAGCTCTTCAGGCTCAGCAGTAGATTCAGCAATTGCCGAAATTGTACCAATAGGACCTGAAACATCCTTCATACCATATTTGCCCGTAATTAAATCAACAAGGCTCAGCCTTACCATTTGAACTATGGAAGCAGAATCAAGCACAGAATTTTTCACAACATTTGCAAATGTTGGCAGCTCACCCACTATATAAAAATCCTGTTGAATATATTGCCTGCCCTCATACACAAACTGATTAAACTGAACATCATTTAAAACTATTTTTTCACCTTTTCTTATAACAGTTATATCCAATTTATTATCAGTGTCTCGCACCATATTAAATGCGATGCCTTTATATGAATAAATAGGTGTACTGTTTATTTTAACAATTTCATCGCCTACTTGAAGGCCATATTGCTGGCTAACTGAATCCTCCATAAAGCCATGTACAGTTCTTGTGCCTACAAGCTCACTACCACAAAGGCAAATACCGACAACAATCATTCCAAGAATAAGATTTAAGATTGCACCGGCTGCAATTATTATAAATCTTTGCCAAGCAGGCTTTTTATTAAAGGCTCGTTCATCAGGGCTGTCATCATCCTCACCCTCCATGCTTACGAAGCCACCAATAGGTAAAAGTCTGAGACAGTATAAAGTTTCACCTTTTCTCTTTTTAAGGATTTTCGGACCCATTCCGAGAGAAAATTCATTAACTTTAACATCAAAAAGCTTAGCAAAAGAAAAATGGCCAAATTCATGTATAGCTATGATTATACCAAACAAAAATATCGCAAGCAAAAATGGCCACACACTACTCCAAATAGCGCCTAAATTCATAAAACCGTTAACACCTCATTTAAAATGCCAATTCGCGAACCTTTTCGCGCATAAGTATATCTGTTTCAAGAACGTCTTCTAATGTGTAATCCGATTTTTTCAATGCGCATTCACTAGCCGCACTAATAAGCTCCGGAATGGCATTAAAAGAAATTTTACCTTGCCTGAACAGAAGATTAGCCTCCTCGTTTGCACAATTAACAGCTGCAGGATATAGCCCACCTTTTGTAATAGCATCCCGACAAATATCCATACAAGGGAAATTTTCATAATCGGGTTTATAGAAGCTAAGATTACCAACCTCCCACAAATCAAGTTGTTTTTCAGGAGAAGGATATCTTTCAGGATAAGTAATTGCAAATTGTATAGGTAAACGCATATCAGGATGACCTAACTGAGCAATTACAGAGTTATCGTCATATTCAATCAGCGAATGAACAATACTTTCGCGGTGAACAACAATATCAATCATCTTAGGGCTGACATCAAACAACCAAACTGCCTCGATAAGCTCCAAACCTTTATTGAACATTGTTGCACTATCAACTGTAATTTTCTGACCCATGCTCCAACTCGGGTGCTTCAATGCATCTGCAAGAGTAACATTATTTAATTCTTCTCGCGTTTTACCGAAAAACGGACCACCGGAAGCTGTCAAAATTATTCTTTTTAACGCTTTATTAATAGGAGCTCCTAACAAACACTGAAAAATTGCAGAATGCTCACTATCAACCGGTAAAATAGGAACACCTTTTTTCTTCGCGGCATCTGTTACAAGCCTACCGCCTGCAACAAGCGTTTCCTTATTAGCGAGGGCAATAATCTTACCGGCATTAACTGCATCAAGAGTCGGCTTTAAACCCGCCATACCTACAACTGAGTTTAAAGTAATCTCTCCATCACCTTCAGAACCGCAAAAACAAACTCCATCGAGACCGCTAAGGATTTTAACGGGCAAATCCGCAACACGACCCTTTAAATCGGCTGCGGCTTTCTCATTAACCAAAGC
Source organism: Acutalibacteraceae bacterium (assembly GCA_045604445.1). Classification (GTDB taxonomy): domain Bacteria; phylum Bacillota; class Clostridia; order Oscillospirales; family Acutalibacteraceae; genus DTU089. The sequence goes on along the minus strand of JAZUOA010000150.1, from coordinate 3,013 downwards.
GGCATATTTAGGTTTGAATTCGCGAATTTGTTTTTCAATTCTGTCAACATCAGAATATGCGGCAAGAGCCTCGATTTTATAACCGTGGGCTCTTGCAACATCTAATGTTTGTTTACCAATGGATCCTGTAGATCCTAATAAGTTAATAGTTTTCATAATTTCTCAAAATGCATTCATAAAGTAAATTGCGGAATAAAGAACAGGCATTACAAACAGAAGGCTATCAAACCTATCCATAATACCTCCGTGACCCGGAAGAAGCTTACCAAAATCCTTTATACCGAAATTACGTTTTATAGTAGAAGCGGCAAGGTCACCAAACATACTTATTACAGAAAGAACAACGCTTAAAATAATAACAGTAATATATGACAAACCGGTTCCTTCGGTAAAGAAGAATTTTCTAAAAACAAAAAGTAACAAAACATTCAGAAGGATTGCACCAACTACGCCACCAATTGCCCCTTCAACAGATTTTTTAGGGCTTATTTTAGGACAAAGCTTATGTTTTCCCAGCTTACTACCAACAAAATACGCAAAGATATCAGTCATCCATCCTGAAAAACAGGCAAAAAGCAAAAGATAAATACCATCAATTTTTGAATAACCGTTAAAATGAATGTGAACATCCCTGAATACAATCATTAAAGAGAAGGAAAACGGAACGCAAACCGAAGAAAAAATAGCAGTTACCGCTTGTTCAAACTTAGTTGTTTCAAATTCAATTAACATAAAAATAAACACCAAAACAACATAAGCTCCGCCAAAAGCTGCCACCGGAATTTTAAAACCGAAATGAACTGCAAAGGGAATAACAGCAGAAAGAATTAAACTTAAAATCATAATCATTTTATTTTTAAGACCAACTGCTTTCTCAATTTCCCAAACTGCAATACAGCTTAAAAGCGCTACAAACACAGGGAACGCTACTGTATTCATCAACACAAGCGCACCAATAAATATTATTGCCGATATAAGACCTGTTATAACTCTCTGTTTCACTTTATTCTCCCCTGCTTAAATCAAGCATTATGTAAAATCATATTTCAAACACCACCAAAACGGCGGTTACGTTTTTGGTAATCATAAAGAATTTGATTAACATCTTCCTCTGTAAAATCCGGCCAAAGAATATCGGAATACCAAAATTCGGAATAAGCTGATTGCCACGTTAAAAAATTAGACAAACGATACTCGCCACTTGGTCTAACAATAATATCCGGATCAGGCTGCCCTGCTGTATATATATTGGCGGAAACAACATCCTCGGTTATGTTATCAACAGATAATTCGCCATTTTTAACTTTAGAGGCAATCTCTTTAACAGCGTGGGTAATTTCTGCCCTACCACCGTAATTTAAAGCAATATTAACCGTTACTTTATCATATTTTGCTGATTCTCTCTCGGCTTTCTCAATAAGCTTCAACAAGTCTTTCGGCAGACCTTCGCGCTCACCGATAAACTTAAGCCTCATTTGGCGAATATCATTTTCAGCGATACGTTCGTCACCTTCATTAAGATATTCTTTAAAAAGCTTCATTAAAGCCATAACCTCAGATTTTGGCCTATTCCAATTTTCTGTTGAAAAGGCGTAAAAGGTCATATATTTAATACCGACATCAGCACAATATTCACCTATTCGGCGGAAGGTTTTTGCACCCTCTTTATGGCCTGCACTTCTTTCCAAGCCTCTGTTTTTAGCCCATCTGCCGTTACCATCCATTATAAAGCCGATGTGCTTAGGAAGAACATCAAATTCAGGAATATTATCTTTCATACTTAAATTTCCATAATTTCCTTAGTTTTAGCATCACAGATTTCATCAATTTTCTTAACAAATTCATCTGTGATTTTTTGCAATTTATCTTCACCAAATTTCTGGTCATCTTCGGTTATTTCAGAATTTTTCTTCATAGTTTTGATTTTTTCGATAGAATCACGCCTGATTTGGCGAACAGCAACCTTTGCATCTTCTGCAGTTTTAGATACATCTTTAGAAAGCTGTTTTCTTCTTTCCTCAGTAAGAGCAGGGAATACAAGGCGGATAATTCTGCCATCGTTAGAGGGGTTAATGCCTATATCCGATGCAAGAATAGCTTTTTCAATAAGGCTTAAAGCGCTCATATCCCAGGGCTGAATAGCAAGAATTCTTGCTTCGGGAACAGAAATAGCAGCCATTTGGTTAATAGGAGTAGGAGTTCCGTAATAATCAACCTGAATTCTATCAAGAATAGCGGCATTTGCTCTTCCTGCTCTGATTGAATTGTATTCATATTTTAACGAGTTTATTGTTTTTTCCATTTTTTCTTTTGTTTTAGCGAATACTGATTCCATAGTTAAATCCTCCGATAATAATTTTAAAATTTAAGAAACAATTGTTCCTGCGTTCTCTCCGCAGATTGCTTTAAGAATGTTGGATGGTTCATTAAGATTGAACACAAGAATAGGAACATTGCTTTCCTGGCAAATTGCGGCAGCAGCGGTATCCATAACCTTCAAATGTCTTTCAAGAAGCTCATTATGAGTAATTTTATCGAACTTTACTGCATCGCTGAATTTGTTGGGGTCCTTATCATAAATACCATCAACATTTGTTGCCTTAAGAAGAACATCTGCATTTATCTGCACAGCTCTTAATGCAGCACCCGAATCCGTTGAGAAAAGCGGATTACCGGTGCCACCGGCAAAGATAACTACCCTGCCTTTTTCAAGGTGCCTTACTGCTTCGTCTCTTACAAATGTTTCAACAACACCTGTAATCTGAACAGCAGATTGAACGCGGGCTTCAACTCCGATATCCAGAAAACCCTGCTGAAGAGCAAGCGAATTCATAACAGTTGCTAACATACCAATGCTATCTGCCCTTGTTCTGTCCATAGAGCCACTTGAGCGACCGCGCCAAAAATTGCCGCCACCAACAACAATGCCCACCTGAACACCTTTTTCAACAATATCTTTAATAGCGGAGCAAACATCTTCTATGACATTAAAATCAAAGCCATGACCTGCCTC
>JAZUOA010000149.1:0-2294 GCA_045604445.1 Acutalibacteraceae bacterium | reverse complement strand
GCGCTTTTTTTACAGCCCCTACATAGCTTATTCAATTGAATCGGGAGTAGTTGTTGCTTCGAAAAGCTCTGTTTCCGGAACCTCACCGAAAAGCTCCTGAACATATTCGCAGGTAACGCCTTTTTTATTATAAAGGCTGAAGCTACTACCATTAAAAGCTCTTACGGTATAAGTATAGGAAACACCGTTTTCAACATTGGTATCAATATATTCGCTTATATCAGAGCCCTTAACATTTGCTATAATTGTCCATTTTGAATCATCTGCAGTTTTACGGAATATTCTGTATCCTGTTGCACCTTCAATTGAAGGAAACTTAAGAGACACTCCATCTGCTATGCATTCGGTTGTAAGCTCTTCGGGAGCTTTAAGAAAAACAATTTTTTTGCCTGCGCTGACGTATGCACCTGTAAGGCTACCATCATAAGCTCTGACGGTATATGTATATTTTACACCGTCTTCAATATTTTTATCTGTAAAATAATTTTTATTTGCACCCTTAATCTTTGCAACTCTCTGCCAACCGCTGTTACCTGTTTTTCGGTAAACTAAATAGCCGTCTGCAGAAGAAATTTTGCTCCAATCAAATTTAATTGAATTAGTTTTATTGTTAACTGCCACAAGCTTTGGTGCTGTTATTGCTTTTACAGACTCGCCACCGTAATATTGGCTTGCCTTTTTGCCGTCAACCGCTCTTACGGTGTAGGTATATTCCACATCATTTTTTGCGGTTTTATCAGTGAAACTGTTTGCTTTGGTTGAAATAACTCTTTGCCAAGAGGAATCAGCCGTTTTGCGATAAACTCTGTAATAATCTGCACCCTTTACCTTGCTCCATTTAACAACAACACCATCTGCACCGTTGCCGAGAGTTGTTATCTTAGGCACTCCCACAGAGCTTTTCGCACCGTAAAGAGTAGGGCCTGTTACCATTTTTATTGAATATAAAGTCCAGCTTTCGCCGCCGCAATGGCTATATGTATAAGTTTGCTTTTTGCCGTTATGGGCATTGTTGTGAGCATAGTCCTGAGCATATCCTGCGCTATTTGCGCCATTGCAAATTACAACATGCTCAAAATCTCCGCATTTGTTACATTTATAGAAAACAGGGTCACCTTGCGAAAGCTTGCCCTTGTTATCTGCCATTTTAATAGTACCCTTAGTTCCGCCTGTAAGCTTCAGCTTATAAGCTTTACCATATTTACCGTTAAGAGCTGTATATAACGCTTTAACCGTATCCTCCTGAACATCAACTCCGCCTGCTTGCAAGCATTTTGATGCAAAATCGGCACAAAGACCTTTTCCGTTATTCCAGTTTTTTGCGGCATATTTTATGGATTTTGAAACATTATAATAGCTATCTGCGGCATTAGCGCTAACGCTTGCAAAAGGGAGCATCCCCACAATAACAAGCATAGCAAGAGCCGTTGAAAGTAAACGTTTTGTCATATTTCTTCTCCAAAAGTTACATTTTGTAATCAAAAACGAGAAAAATTATACTACATATTCATGGTTTTGTCAAGTTAGAGCCATTTGACAATAAAAATTACGGCGCAGATGTAATCCGTGCCGTAATTTTTTGTAATAATTTTATTCAACTATTTCAAGATTGCCCTCTTCTTCCGATTCTGCTTTTTGCTTATCTCTTTCGTTCTGAAGAAGTGCTCTTAATTTATCAGGCATTGCAAAGAAATCTTCCTTGGTTAAACCTTTGGTTTCAATAGGGTCAAGAAATGTTACATAAACCGTGCCCGGGGTTACATTACCTGTTTCCTCAAGCCTTTCACGGCTACCCTCAATAAGCACGGGAACCACCTTTGCACCGGTTTCCATAGCTATTTTCATAGCACCGCCCTTAAACTTTCCTAATTCGCCGTTTTTGCTTCGTGTACCTTCAGGGAATATAACAAGGCTTCTGCCGTTTTTAACCATTTCGATAGCGTTATGAAGGGAGGAGCGTGCGCCGTCTTTGTTTTTTCTGTCAACAAAAACGCAATCAAGCACCCACATCCAATGCTTTAAAAACGGGAACACGCTCAATTCCTTTTTTGCAATAAACATCGGCATTACCGGTGCATTAAGAAAAACTGCAGGGATATCGAACATACCAGCATGGTTTGGTGTATAAATAATCGGTTCATCGGCAGGAACATTTTCTGCACCCTTAACAACGAATTTTACACCTGCCATATCAATAAGAGGGTTAAGCCACTCTTTAACATGCTTATCAACAAAAGGCTTGTATTCCTCCCATTTACCCTCTTTTTTCAGCTTCATAGCCACCTTAAGCTCAG
>JAZUOA010000148.1:0-11961 GCA_045604445.1 Acutalibacteraceae bacterium | reverse complement strand
CCGTTTTGTATTGTAGGCGGCACGGCACTTGCTCTTGACACGGGTGCGGTTGTTGCGCCTCTTCCTGATTTAGAGGAATTTCCTATTGTAGTTGTTAAGCCCAAGGACGGAGTTTCAACCAAAGAGGCTTATGACGCTGTTGACAGCGTTGAAAATATGAAGCACCCTAAAAATAATCAGATGCTTGAGCTTTTGGCTGATGGCGAAAGCGAAGCGGCTATGAAGCTTTGCAGCAATGTTTTTGAACAGGCCTTTGAAATTTCAGGAAGAGTTGATATAAAGCATATAATGAATAAAAACGGAGCACTTGCCTCTTGTATGACAGGTTCGGGTTCTGCTGTTTACGGCATTTTCAAGAAGGAAGAGGATGCCAAAAGGGCAATTGAAGAATTGGGAAAACAGTTTGAGGAGGTTTATTTCTGCGTTCCTGAAGGCTTCGGTGTAAAAATAATTGAAAAAAGTGAATAAATAAAAAACAAACCGCCCAAAATCAAGTTGAACACGCAAATTGATTTTAAGGGTGGTTTTATTATGTCTGTTTTTACTTATAAAAATTTTAATGAGAGAAAAGATAAAATATTTTTGAGCATTATTGCAATTTCCCTGGCTATTTATATGGCATTTTCTTGTTCATTTTTTACTGCGGCATCCGGCTCTGTAAGAGAAGATGTTGTAAGGCTTCACATACTTGCAAACAGCGATTCTGCAGAAGACCTGAGGGTGAAAATTGCGGTAAGAGATGCGCTTTTGAATGAAAACGCTTTAATTTTAACTGAAAATGTTACAGCTGATAATGCCCACGTTTATTTTGAAAAATCAAAGGATGCACTTTTAAGAAAAGTTATTAAAACCTTAGAAGAAAACGGATTCGCTTACGGGGCAAAAATAACGCTTCAAACCGAATACTATGAAACGAGGAAATATGGCGAGCTGACTTTTCCCGCAGGCGAATATTTATCTCTTAAGGTTGTTTTAGGGGAAGGAAACGGTAAAAATTGGTGGTGCGTTATGTTTCCGCCCTTGTGCATACCTGCAGCAGACGGAGTTGAAGGTGATAAAGAAAAAACCGCCGAATACCTTTCACCATCAGGCGAGGATATAGTTAACGGCGGTAAAAAATATATTGTTAAATTCAAGCTGTTGGAAATATTTGAAGATATCAAAAATAATATCAGATAATTGCTTCGGCGTGCCTTGTAACATGGCAACCTATATTAACGGCAACGGGAAGCCCTGCTATATGAGTGGGAGCAGCTTCAATATTAACTGCCAGGGCAGTAATATCACCACCGAAGCCTTGTGCACCTATATTTAAGGAATTGATTTTTTCCAGTATAGAGCTTTCAAGTTCTTCGTAAAATTTATCGGTATGGCGTAATTCAATACTGCGGCACAATGCTTTTTTTGAAAGCAGAGCGCAGCCCTCAAAATCGCTGCCGATGCCAATACCTACAACAATCGGTGGGCAAGGGTTAGAGCCTGCAGATTTAACCGTTTCTATAACAAAATCGATTATATCATCCTTGGTTGCTGAAGGTGTAAACATTTTAATTTTGCTCATATTCTCACTACCGAACCCCTTGGGTGCGGCGGTGAGCTTTATTTTATCACCCTGCGTAACGGAAAGGTGAATTAAAGCAGGTGTGTTATCATTTGTGTTAATTCTTTTTAATGGGTCGCTTACGATGGAACATCGCATTTTCCCGTCTTTATATGCTCGCCTTACGCCGCTATTAACAGCTTCATTAAAATCTCCGCCTGTTAAATGAACATCTTGACCCAGCTCGCAAAAAAGCACAGCCATACCTGTGTCCTGGCAAATGGGGATATCAAGTTCACGGGCTGTATTTAGATTTTTGCACATATCGCAAAAAATGCTTTTTGCAAGGGGGTGGCTTTCCTTTTGGGCTGAAAGCTTTATTTTGTTTTCTAAATCCTCAGGTAATCGGGCATTTGCTTTTAAAAAAAGTTCGCAAACCGCATCTTCAATTACCGAAACATTTATTTCTCTCAAAACAGTTCCTCCAAAATATAAACCGTGTCAAAAAGACACGGTTTTAAATTAACCTCTTGAATTACCGCCGCGGCGAGGAGTTGAAGCACCGCGCTTTGCAACGTTATTCTTTTTAAGGTCACTCATTTTTTCATCGCTTACGCTTTTGAATTTAGCCATCATATCTTCAAATGACATATTTTCAGGCTCAGCGGAGCGCTGGGTACCTGTCCAAACAGGGGGTTGGCTCCTTTTAGGTCTGTCACCTGCAGGGCGTTTCGGCTTTTGTTCTTCTTCAGGGGGGAGAGCTTTTTTTATGGAAAGAGCAATTTTACCCTTTTCATTTATATCAATAACCTTAACATTAACGGTGTCACCCTCAGAGAGCTTTTCATGAATATCCTTAATAAAGGAATTTGAAACCTCTGAAATATGTACCATACCTGTTGCTTTATCGGGGAGCTCAACGAATGCCCCGAAATTTGTAATGCCTGTAACTTTTCCTTCGAGAATCGAACCGATTTCCACTGCCATAGTTTACCTCTAACTGAATTTAATTTTTAGAACCAGGGGTTGCATCAATATAAACATGTTGGTTTGGATTGATATACCCCTCTTGCTGAGCATATTCCTTTGCAAGGTCATCCTCAACGCCATTCTTAATTGTTTCTTTAAGATTGGAGTTTGCTTCGGTTTGACTTTCGTAGACGCTTGAAAGCTCGGAAAGCTGAGCCTCTTTTTGCTCTTTTTCTGCGCTTATTTTAATAAACTTAACAGTAAAAACAGCTAAAAGAGCAACAACGGCAATTAGAAGCAAAATGCTGAATTTATGGAGCTTTTTCTTGCTTTTCTTTTTTGCCATTGCCTGAACCGCCTTTCTTGCGTGCACCTTTTCCTGCACAAAATACACCTAATAAATTATACACATACAAGTGCATTTTTTGCAATACCTTTTTTCGCATTTTTGAAGACTTTTTTTCTGATTTTCTGAAAAATACGGATAATTTTTTCTTCAAGAAGCTGAAAAGGCGAAAAATAAGTTTAAATGGGTAAGAAACAACCTTAAATATAAGCTTAAATAACCGCCTTAAAAGGTCTACGGCAATATCGGTTACTTTAATCACGGCAATGCCGAAAGAAAAGTAATAAAAAGATAATCCTAAAAGTTCACCGGCTATTATATAAAAGCGTATTTCCCCTTTATTTGATGCAAGGATAAATATATAAGAGGCAAGAGCGAATATAAAAAAATACAGTATGTCAAAAATAATATGTGCTTTTGGATTTTTCGTTATACTTAGCCTTATGGCCCTTAGAGCATCGTAAAAAATGCCAAGTAAAAAGCCAACACCTAAGGATGTCAGAAAAATTATTAGCTGCTGAGAATGCGGAACGCTATACATTACCTGAATACTCTCGAAAGAAAGCTGCCGCTTCTGTCGGGCATATCTGCGTATGAGAGGCCGGCTATATTACCCTCGATGCAAAGCTCACCGATTTCTAAAGAGAGCTTTGTTATATGGAGCTTTTGCCCTTTTACGGTAAGCTCACCATATTCGGTTGAAGCAACTATTACTTCTTCATCAAAGCTGCCTACATCCTTAACACCCGAAACTGATAAAGCGCGCCTGTCTTCCAAAATGCAATTGTGGGGTATAAGCCCCATTCTTTTATCTTCTGTCATAATAACACCTCCGTCACTTGAATTGTATGCAAGCAAGGCGGAGGTTAGAAGGTTTTATTTAATTTTTGTTATTTTATTACCCTTAACAAGATAAGCATTTTTGCTTATATCAATAAGAGGTTGGTCATTTGATGAATCGGTGTAAAAATTTTCGATTTGAGTGTTTGGATATTCCTCAAAAAAAGCTTTAACCTTATTTTCTCTGAGGCAGTGTCTTTTTATTTCACCGGTTTCGGAATCAACAACAGTGCCTAAATATTTTTTTATGCCCAGTTTTTTGCAAATGATTTCCAGCGAAAATTCAGGGGAGCAGGATATTATCAAATCATCATCGCTTTGAATTTCTTTATAAAATGGTTTGATTTTATGCATATGAGTATCCCAAAAAGCCTTGAACTCTTCAGGAATATTACCTTTTTCGTTAAATAACGCAGTAACCGGAGCGGCATATTGGCTAAGGGCAGCCTCAACAGTAACCTTGCCCATTTTATACTTCGCGAACGCCCACATTACTTGGGGAACATATTTCAAAATTGTTTTATCCCTTTTAATATAGAAAAAGAAAAAATCTAAAACGCTTTCACCATCATAAATGGTATCATCAAAATCAAAGACGTTCATCTGCTTTCTCCTTTTATATATTTTTTCCATTTGTTTGTTGCTAAGAATGTTACGAGCATCGCAAAAGCATCTAAAGCAAGCCAAACTATTATTGTTCCGTTCCATCCTATTTTATCTGAAATAACACCGAAGCCGTAGGAGGCTATTGCACAACCTACGTAGGCAGTTGCATTCATAATTCCTGTTACGGTTGCAGTTCTTGAAACTGATGCAAACCGCATGGGTACAAGAGTGATTATCATATAGTTATATGCATGCATAGCCGTTGTGATAATTGCTAACAAAGCTACGCTCAAAACAATGGGCAAATCTTTTATAAAAATAAGCATTGTTAAAGGCGCCAGAGCAAAAAGCAAAATTGCTGTTGCTGTTTTCAATTCGTTTTTCTTAAAGAGCTTGTTATAAATAGGGGTAATTATATAAACTCCCGAAAGGTTGAAAATCGGAAGAATAATTGAAAGAAACACAGAAAATGAGGCATCGGTAGAATAAACCTCGGTTATCATTGTAGGCACCCAGGTGGTTATGCCTTCCTTAATTGCGCCGTGGATAGCATCCGCCGGAAGAATTATAAAAATGCCTGCAACTAAAAGAAGAGGTAATAATTTAACTTTATTGGTGGTCCGGCTCTCCTTTAGAGAGGGTGCGTTTTGAATTTCCCTTTGTGTTATATGAGGCTTGATAGTTAAATAAGAAATTAAAAAGAAAAGCGACACCAGAAAAAGAATGGCTGACGGAATATAAAAAACATATTTCCAATCAAGGAATTTGATAGATAGCGAGCCCAATAAATATGCAATTACCGTGCCTATAGGTAGGGTTGCGCTTATATTAAGGCAAGCCTTTTGACGCATATCATCGTTTATGATATTTGCAAGAATTTTAAGGATTGCCGACCATAAAAGAGATAATGCAAAGCCGTTGAATCCCCAAATAATTGCCATTGCGGTGTTGGTTTCGCAAAATGCCATAGTAAGATTTGCGCAGCTTGAAAGGAATGTTCCCGCAATAATCATTTTAAATGGTGAAATTTTATCACCTAAAAAGCCGTTTATTATTTGAAATGCACCATATACAAAGAAAAATGAAGAACCTATTATACCTGCCTGGGATTTGGTGAAAAGCCCATCACCTATGATAGCAGGGAGAGCAGCGGAATAATTGATTCTGCCGATGTATGAGGAGGTGTATGCTGCGAAGCAAGCAATAAAAATAAGCAGTGAATACTTTTTGCTTTCAAGATATTGTTGAGTTTTCATATAATCTCTTTTCATTATTTATTTTGAGAAGCCATAGCCGCAGCCAAGGCATTAGCAGTTAGAGGATAATTTACGAATTTGCTGAAATCCTTGTAATTTTCATTGCCTAAAGGAAGGATTTTATTTTCATTTTCGCTTAATTCTATGCATACTCCGGGACGGCTGTAGGTATGCCTGAACCAGTTTTCAAATCCACCGCCGTAATCCTTTGCTTTTTTAGTAGGTTCGGGCAGATAAAGTCCGCAAGGGGTAGCTATATCCGTTGCAAAAGCTCTGTAAAGAGCATTGTTTTGAGTGTTATGGTTATCGCCCCAAAAAATGCAGTTACCTTTTATATGGATAGAAAGCATAAATTTAAAATCGTTGCTTTGGCAAAGGCTTATAAGAGCTTTGGATTCAGCCTCTGAACCGCTTTGGTAGCCTTTAAAATAATAATCGGCAGGAGAGGTAACACCATTATCAATTTTTTCCCAGGCAAGCGGGAAATTTCTGTTAAGGTCAACGCCGTTGGCATTTGCCTTGTATTCATCGAGCCTTGAAACGCGCACACCTGATTTTACGGGTTGCCTGCTCCTTATAATTTCAAGGCCATCAGGATTAACGCAAGGGATGATATAAACAGTATATTTGTTTAAAAGCTCGTAAATATTGTAATTTCCGAAATATCCGCTTGCGCTGTAGTAGGCTGAGCAGTAATCTTCAATAACTTTTAAAAGATATTTTGTTGTGATATGCTCTCTTGCGTGGATTCCGCCTATAACAAGAGCTTTTTCTTTTCCTGTACCTAAGGTAAGCGTTAAAAGCTCTCTACCGCTTTCGGAATAGCCGGCGGAGTAAAGACCCAGCAAATCAGGATAGCGATACTTTAAACGAACGATAGTTGAAAAAAGCGAATCAAAACTTTCTGCCTCGGTAGCTTCAACAATAGGGGGGAGAGGAACCGATTCATTTAATTGAGTGTTTACCGATTGGGATTCGCTCTCTTTGGGCAATTCGGGTGTGAAAAAACAGAGTGTGCAACCCAGAATTAAAACAATTGCCACAAACACGGATAAAACCGTTAAAGAATATTTGTATGCCTTATCGCTCAAAGTAATCACCGCCTTTATCTAAAAAAATATTGTAATATTTTTAAAAACTATTGTCAACGAAATATGTAGAAATTTGTTGAATTTTAAATGTTGAAAAAAGTAAAAAAAGCAGTTTTTAGGTTGTGTTTTCGGTAAGGAATGTAGTATAATGCTTTCAGAGATATAATTTTTGGGAGAAAGAAATGAAAAAAACACTTATAACTGCTTTTTTTACAATAATTCTGATAGGGTTATTTACTTTTTGCGCAACCTCATTTTCCGATGGAGGTTCATTGGAGAATGTAGTTCCTGAGCCGCCTGCAAGCGTTTCAGCTGATAATTCAGCAACAGGTGTGAGCATTGTTTGGAGCGGGGTTGAAAATACTGCAGGTTATAAAATATATCGCGCAACGGGTGAAGAGGATTTTTCGCTTATAGCAGATGTTAAGGGCTATGCTTTAAACACCTTCACCGATAAAACTGCGCTTAGCGGTGAGGCTTATAACTATTGCGTCAGCTCCTATAATGCATATAACGAAGGCGAGAAAAGCGAGGATTGCGAGATTATTTATTTAAAGCAGCCCACGATTACATCGGTTAATAATGCATACAACGGCATCGTTTTAAAATGGGAAAAAACACCACAAGCACAGGGTTATTCTGTTTATAAAAAAACTAATTCGGGTCATAAAAAAATAGCAGCTCTGAAAGGTGATTCAATTTGCAGCTTCACCGATAAGGATGTTAAAGATGGCGAAAGATATACCTACAGAGTAGCGGCATTTAGCGATGTTTATCAAAGCTCAGCAAATAAGAAAACATCTTCTGAATATTTAACTGCTCCAAAGCTCAAGGCTATTTCAAATCATAACGGCTGTATTAAAATAAGCTGGAATTATCAGTTGAATGCTGACGGTTATTTGATTTACAGAAAAACAGATAATTCAACCTGGACTAAAATTGCTTGCGTTGACAAAACAACAGGAACATTTTCAGATGATAATGTTAAAAATTCCGTTAACTACACATATACAGTCAGGGCAAAAAGCGGGAAAGCGGTTAGCGGTTATAACCAAAATGGCTTGAAAATACAATATTTGATGGCACCTACATTAACCTCCTGCGCAAACTCAGGCAATAACGTGGTTTTAAAATGGGGTGCAGTTCAGGGAGCGAGCAGCTACATTGTTTATCGCAAAACAGGGGTAAATAAATGGGAGAAGCTGGGGAGCTCAAAGGGAACCGTTTATGCAGATAAAAATACTAAAAATGGTGTTAAATATACATACACAGTAAGGGCGGTTAACGCTGACGGAATAAAAAGCGGTTATAACTCATCAGGAATAACCTGCCTTACTCTTAAAAGGCCTGAAAATTTCAAAGCGGTTTTATCGGCTAAGGGTGTTCAGCTTAGCTGGAAAAAAGCATCTACGGCAGACAGCTATATTCTTTATAGAAAAGCAGGCGATGCTGCAGGCTGGAAGAAGCTTATTGAATTAGGGAAAAATACAATTTCTTATACAGATACCGCGGTTAAAGAAGGCGTTACATATTATTATACTGTCAGACAAGTGAAAAGCGGCGTTAAAGGTAGTTATGATACAACAGGCTTAAAAGTAACTTTTGTTACTGCGCCAAGGTTGAATGCGAGCCATTCTCCCTCGGGTGTGGTTTTAAAATGGAATAAATCTCCGATTGCTTCAGGTTATTCCGTTGAGCAAAAAACACCGGGTGAGGCTTGGAAAACAGTTGCTAAAATTACTAACGGCTCTGCTACTACTTACATTCACAAAACGCCAACCTATCAAAAGCTTAATTATTACAGAATAAGGGTAATAACTACAACCGACATAAGCCTTATTTCATCTGCGAAATCAATCTATGGTATTGACCCCAAAAAACCAATGGTGGCGTTAACTTATGACGATGGTCCTTATTCTCCTGTAACTAACAGAATCCTTGATACCTTGGAAAAATATAACGGTAGAGCAACATTTTTTATTGTAGGTTCGCGAGTTTCTTCCTATGAAGAGTGCCTTAAAAGAAGCGTTTCATTAGGATGCGAAATAGGAAATCATACATATAACCATACAATTTTAACCTCAGTTAATGCAGATAAAATTAAAAGCGAAATAAATTCAACAAATAATGCGGTTAAAAAGGTTACGGGCATTTCTCCTGTTGTTGTTCGCACACCGGGCGGGGCTGTGAATTCAACTGTTAAAAGCACGATACCATACCCTCTTTTCAACTGGTCGGTTGATACATTGGATTGGAAATACGGAAATGCAGATTCCGTTGCTTCAAAAATTAAAAACAATGTAAGGGATGGGTCTATAGTTTTAATGCATGATTTATATGGCTCAACGGCAACAGCAACCGAAGAGGTTGTTCCGTGGCTTGTAAAAAAAGGCTATCAACTGGTTACGGTTTCAGAGCTTATGGCAGTAAAAGGAATAGATGCAAAAGCAGGTAATTTATACACCTGTGGATATTGATAAAAAAAGTGTATTCGGCTTTTAGGCTGAATACACTTTCTCTATTATTTAATTATCGCCGCTCCGTATGGTGCGATTTTTACTGAATCGGTTACACAGGAGCCGTGGAGAAGCTCGGTTTTATATTTAAACTCTTCGGGTAAATAGTAATCTATTTCGTGAGGGTTGCAGTTGGCAATAACAAAGATTTTTTCATGCTCGGTTCTTCTTGAATATGCTACGCAGGAAAGCATTGCCGAATACGGACTGAAAACACCGTCCTTCAAACAAGCAAGAGAATTTCTGATTTTGCCTAAATGCTTATACCATTCTAACAGATTATTATCCTCCCTTCCCCAAGGGAAAAAGCTTCTGTTGAATGGGTCTGAGCCGCCTTGAACGCCTGCTTCATCGCCATAATAAAGGGAGGGAAATCCGGGTAGCGTATATTGCAAAACGCTTGCAGTTTTTAAGAGTGCTCTGGCTTTTTCATAGCTTTCGGCAGATAAGCAATATTCAGCTTGAATATGGCGCGGTTTATGCTCGATATCATCAAAAATAAGGCTCGTTAATGCGCGGGCGGTGTCGTGGGTGCCTATGTGATTCATAAGGCAATCAAGAGCGCATTTAGGATAATTTTCGCAAATTGAAACAACGGTTTCCATAAAGCTTTCTGCAACGCCATAGCGCATAAATGTGAGTATTGCATTTGCAAAGGGATAGTTCATAACTGAATCAAGCTGGTTACCTAAAAGATAACGGCGCCTGCCACCGTGGCTGAATTTGTTGGTAGCATCCTCCCAAACCTCGCCTAAAACTAAATAATCCTTATTAAGAGCTTTTACAGATTTTGAAAACTCATCAAGAAATTTATCGGGTAATTCATCGGCAACATCCAAACGGTAGCCGTAAGCACCTGCGTTCAGCCATTTTTCTGCTATTCCGTTTTTACCCGCAATATATTTTATGAAGCCTTCGTTTTCTTCGTTGGTTTCCGGAAGGGTATCTATACCCCACCAGGATTTATATTTACCGTTGCTTTCAAATGAAAACCAATCTCTATAGGGGCTTTCGATGTTTGCGAAGGCTCCTTCGGAATTGTAACGGTTTTCTTTATTGAAATAAATGCTGTCGGAGCCCGTGTGGCTGAAAACACCATCTAAAATTATTTTTATTCCGTAGGCTTCGGCTTCCTTGCAAAGATTTTTAAAATCGCTTTCTGTTCCCAACAGAGAGTCAATTTTGCTGTAATCTGCGGTATTATAGCGGTGGTTTGAATGAGCTTCAAAAATAGGGTTAAGGTAAATAACATTAACTCCCAGCGAGGCTATATACGGAAGCTTTTCTTCAATGCCTTTTAAATTACCACCGAAATAGTCGTTGTTAAGTATTTTTCCTTGCTCGTTTGGTTGCCAAACAGGTATTTCTTCTGTTGAGGGGTGGAGAATTCTGTCAGCCGGAACATCTTTGATTGTTCCTTTACCAATGTTAAATCTATCAGGAAAAATCTGGTACATTATGCCGCCCTTTATCCAATCGGGCGTTTGATAATCTGAATTATATACGGTTAACTGCCACTCTTTGCCTTTGGGTGAAAATTCACCGCATCCTGCGGAACGAAGGTATATATTACCTGTTCCGAAGGGAGTTTCATAGGTGAAATGATAAAAATAAAGCCCCGCTTCAAAAGGCGGAAGGTTAATATCCCACCACTCCTCGTTTTCTCCGTTCATACCGCACCAAAACATATCTTTATATACGGCTTCGCAACCATCCTGATGGTAAACCAATGTTACCTTTCGGCATCCAAAGGAACGGGGCATAAGCACACATAGCCTCAAACCTGAGTTTGAGGCTATACTTCCGAATATAGATTTGTGCCTTATATCGCGGGAGTTATAGGGAATAAATTGCAAAAATTATCAGTCCTCGTAGCCGTTGGGGTTATTATGTTGCCATCTGTAAGAATCGGCGCACATTTCATCAATACCTTTTTCTGCTTTCCAACCAAGCTCTTTTTCAGCTTTTGATGGGTCAGAATAGCAGGTTGCAAGGTCACCGGGGCGGCGGTCTGCAATTTTATAGGGGACTTTAACGCCTGAGGCTTTCTCAAATGCGGTAACTACCTCCAAAACGCTGTAGCCTGTGCCGGTGCCTAAGTTGTATACAAAAGTGCCGTTTTCATTTGTAATTTTTGTTAATGCTTTAAGGTGGCCTTTTGCAAGGTCAACAACATGAATATAGTCGCGAACGCCTGTGCCATCCGGTGTGTCATAATCATTACCGTAAACATTGAGGAATTCTCGTTTGCCCTCAGCAACCTGAGTAATATAGGGCATAAGATTGTTCGGGATTCCGTTGGGGCTTTCGCCGATTCTGCCGCTTTCGTGGGCACCGATGGGGTTGAAATACCTTAAAAGGCAAACGCTCCATTCAGGGTCTGCTTTTGCAGTATCGGTAAGAATTTGCTCTATAAAATATTTTGTGGTGCCGTAGGGGTTAGTGGTTCCGCCGGTTTTCATTGTTTCATTGAGAGGTGAAACATTGTTTTCGCCATAAACGGTTGCGGAAGAACTGAAAACCATTTTTTTACAGCCCTTTTCTGCCATAACCTCACAAAGGGTAACGGTTCCGCTGATATTGTTATCGTAGTAAAGCAAGGGCTTCTGGCAGGATTCGCCAACTGCCTTAAGACCTGCAAAATGGATTACGGAATCAATACTGTATTTATCGAAAACTTTTCTTAAGCCTTCAGCATCTCTGATATCGCATTCTTCAAATGCAACATCTTTGCCTGAAAGCTCCTTAATTCTATCAAGCACCTTAGGGCAGCTGTTATAAAAATTATCAATAATAA